>PUNP01000934.1 GCA_003551785.1 Candidatus Brocadiaceae bacterium
CTTGATGGTGAGCCTGTAGAAGGGGCAACGGAGAGCACTTTGACTCTGGATGATATAACCCTTGATCAGATGGGAAAATATTTTGTCGAGGTCAATGATGAGCTGGACATGACACCTGTAACCAGCTCCGAGGTTGTTGTAGTTGAGCCCGACTGGCCGATGTGGCGCTTTGATGCTGCTCGCAGCGCCAATACTCCGCTTGAGCTTAATGATGAACTGCATCTCCAGTGGGTGCGGGAGCTGCCCGAACCCCGGAGGGCCTGGCCACATCAGTGGGACGACCGCGGCAAACTGGAATTCGATGTCTCTTACACCCCCGTGGTGAAAGGCGATAAGGTGTTTGTTCCCTCGAACGTAACTGACAGCATGACGGCATATGATATTGAAGATGGCAGCGAAATGTGGCGTTTCTATGCCGATGGCCCCGTCCGTCTTGCACCGGCAGTATGGCGCGACAGGGTGTTTTTCACTTCCGACGACGGACATCTATATTGTGTTAGCACCGAGACCGGCGATCTGATTTGGAAATTCCGCGGCGGCCCTTCCAATCATCGGCTTTTAGGCAACGAACGAATAATTAACTTCTGGGCTGCCCGTGGCGGACCGGTTGTATACGACGACACAGTTTATTTCGCTGCCGGCGTGTTTCCGTTGCACGGGATATTTATCTATGCGCTCGACGCCGAGAGCGGCGAGATGGTTTGGGTGAACGACACTACCAGCAGCGATTACGTCAGACTCCCTCACGGCGGAGCCGACGGTTTCGGCGGTCTTTCCCCTCAGGGTTATATTGCAGCTGAAGATAGTCGTATAATTGTTTCCGCCGGAAGAGGGCAAAGCCCTGTGCATCTCAACAGAACCAGCGGCGAGGTGATAAGTCATAGTTTCCGCGGCAGTAAAGGGGGAGGGAACTATGCTGTACATGCAATGAACGACGGCGGGATGGGGTATCGCACCAGCTCGATGCTGAAAGATAGGGTGGAATCGGTTGCCGATCAGATAAAAGGTGCGGTATATATCGAGACCGATCGCGTAGGAGGCGGCTTTCGCAGCCGCCACACCCGCGATAACCCCGATGCGACACATGTGTACTACAAACTGGCAGCGAGAGATCGCTTGATTTTGACAACGGAAGACGGCAGACTTTACTGTTTTGGCCCACAGGAGGTTGAGGCCCATGAATATGTTTACGAACCGGGGCCGTTGGAGTCGGCGCAAGGAGATTGGGACGAAGCTGCTGCGGAGATCGCTGATAATATTAAAAGACCCGGGGGCTATGGATTGGTGCTGGGAAAAGGCAGCGGGGAATTGCTTAGGGCATTGCTTCATAAAACTGACCTTCATCTTGTGGTGGTAGAAAATGATGAAGCTGCAGTGCGAGCGCTCAGGGATGAGTTGGCTGAATCAGGGATGTATGGAAGTCGAGCTGCAGTCATTGCAGCTGATCCGTCTGAATTTACCGTTCAGCCGTATCTTTTCAGCCTTGTGGCAAGCGAGGATGCGGCCGATGCGGGCATAGCTCCGGAATCAGCTTCTATAAAGCCGTTCCTTGAGCTTCTTATGCCCTACAGCGGTATTGCCTGGCTGGGGACTGGAGATAAAGAGACAGCGCTTGAGCTGGCACAAGCCGGAGAGGAGGCGGGAGTTGACCGTGTAACGCTGCATTCCGGCGAGGATCATGTTTATGCTGAGCGCGCAGGCCCTCTCACGGGAGGCGGCGAATGGACGCACCAGTACCACGATTCTGCCAACACACTGACCTCCCGCGACCAACTCGCCCGCCTGCCGCTTGGCGTATTGTGGTTCGGCGGCCCGAACAACCACAACATTCTGCCGCGTCACAGCGGTGGGCCACGCCCGAAAGTATCCGGGGGGCGTCAGGTATTCCTCGGTGTTGAAACCACAGCCGCACGCTGCGTCTATACCGGACGCGAACTTTGGGAACGCGAATTCCCGGGCATCGGCCATCCTTCAACAGACCTTGGCGACCAGCGCAGGTGGGAAGGAGGCAGATCGGTGTACATGAGCAATATCCCTGGCGTTACTTATATAGGCAGCCCCTTTGTGACGCTTCAGGACGCTATATATCTGCGCTATGAAGGGAATGTCCACGTGCTCAACCCCGAGACTGGAGAGACAGAAGGCAAATTTGCGCTGCCCGGCCGTTCGACACAGGACATCTACGGAGAAGATGCCGATGTAGATTGGGGACATATAAGCGTGCAGGGGGATTATCTGATAGCAACTTCGGAACCTCACCTGTTCGGTGCAGAGCAGTACAGCCACCTGGGCCGCCGAAACCATCGAGGGACTTCAAGCAGACAGCTGGCTGTGTTGAACCGCCACAGCGGCGAGTTGCTGTGGAAGCGTGAAGCCAAAGTCGGCTTTCGTCACAAAGCTATAGTCAGCCATGGCGAAACTCTTTATCTCATAGACGGTCTCTCTGAAAATGCTATCGAGGAGCTTGCCCGCCGCGATAAAGAACCGGAAGATAGCTCCAGAGTGATAGCTCTGAATCTAAAAGATGGTGAAGAGCAATGGAATACTGACAGCGAGGTTTTTGGAACTTTCCTACTCTACAGCGCTGAGCATGATATTTTAGTTGAAGGCGGCAGCCAGGACCTCAGACGCCGACTTGGTGATGAACCGAGAAATATTACTGCAAGGAGCGGCGAAAACGGAAAGATATTGTGGGAAGGGGGCCGATTCCTCCTGCCGGCTGCCGTTAAGGGTGATATGCTTATCCCCGGCCGGCCAGGAGATGCCCTTTCTATCCTTACCGGAGAAAGATGGATGCGCGAGCAGCCATATACCGGCGATAGCAGCCGGTGGCGATATAGAAGACGCTACGGCTGCAATACACTAAACGCCAGCGAAAACCTTCTCCTTTTCCGAACGGGATATGCCGGTTTTTTTGACCTTGAGCATGACAGTGGTACGGGGAATTTCGCCGGTTTCAGAAGCGGCTGCACAGCTAACATGATTGCAGCCGACGGTGTTGTTAATGCGCTGGAGTACACCCGAACCTGCACGTGCAGTTATGCGTTACAGACCTCCTTAGCACTTGTCCATATGCCTGACGACCCGAACATCGAGTTCTGGACACGTTACGATGCGGCTCCCCCCTCTCCGGCCGGTCATGGGATAAACTTTGGCGCACCTGGACGGAGAGTGCATGAGTCGGGTGTTATTTGGTATGACCGTTCCGGAACTCACCGGCACCATCCCTCGGCGATATCAGGCGGGAACGGAATAGCATGGGTGGCCGCTTCAGGAAAAGAAATCGCCGGTGAAATCGAGATAAACGATATCCTCGATACAACCTATAACGTTACCCTTCATTTCGCCGAACTTAAGAACGATGTCGATACTAATGACCGGGTTTTCGACGTATTCATAAACGGTGAAAAGGTATTATCCGAGTTCGATATTGTAGTAGATGCGGGGGACGTTCGAAAATCGGTGGCAAAAGAATTCGAACTTGAGGTTACAGATGGCAAAATCACTATAGAATTGCAGCAAAGTGAAAACTCCGTTCTGAAACCCTTGATCTGCGGTATCGAAATCGACGCCGATATGAATAATAAATAAAAAAGGCTGTTGCACAACCGAGGGCAACCGATTAAATATTTCTTTTGACTCTCAATCGGCTGTATGGGCGAATTGCTTTCGCCACGGAACGATCATGTGCAAAATTATAGCTGTCAGGGCGCCCGGCCGGTCGCCCCAATAACTTATATCCAAATTAACAGACCCTGTCGGTGTGTCAAAAACGTCAAGATTGAAACGATTACGTCCAATGAGGACGATTTTAAATTTGCCACACCGCAAGCCATTTCCCGGTTTAAAAAGCCCCGCATTTCTTATTAAGTAACAAATACAGGAAAAAGGGGCCACCCAGCATTGCGGTTAAAACACCAACCGGCAATTCCGAGGGCGAGAAGGCACTGCGCGCCACAGTATCGGCAACAGTCAAAAACATCCCCCCGCCGAAAAATGAAGTCAGCAACAGTATCCGATGGTCGGAGCCCACTATCATGCGCAAAGCATGAGGAATTATGAGCCCCACAAAACCAATGGGGCCGGCTACCGAAACCATGCACGAGGTAAGAGCTGAGCCTACCAGAAAAATACGTATCTGTACCGCCCGCACGTTAACCCCCCGCCCTGCCGCTAACTCTTCTCCGAAGACCATCTGGTTTAACCGATTAGAATCAAGGAATAGTAATATTATAGCCGGCAGGTATATAGGCAATATTGATATTAAAGCATCATACCCCAAAACATCCAGCCCCCCCATCAGCCACCTGTCCAGCACAACTAATTTATGCGGATCAACTAAATACCGAATGAACATGATCATCGCCGAGCTTATCAGAGCTATAGTCACTCCGGCAAGCAGCAGCCGCATCGTCGAGAATCTCTCTTTTTCCCTCGCTAATAAATATATAATTATTACGACTCCTAATGAGCCGATAAGCGAAAAAAGCTGAACTGGGGTAACAAAAGGTATGGCCCATCCAGAAACGCCGAATAAAATGCCTGCCGACGCTCCCAGCGCGCCACCGGAAGAAACCCCTAAAGTATGCGGAGTCGCCAGTGGATTACGTAAAAGTGCCTGGAAAACGGCCCCGGCTACCGCCAGCCCGCCGCCCACTAAAAATGCCAAAATTATGCGGGGTATGCGGTGTTTCACAATTATATGCCATGTCAACTCATCGACAGGTTCAACCGTTAATAAACTTCGGAAAAAATCGACTGCATTGATCGATACAGCACCAAAAAAAACACAGACAAAAGCTGCCGAGAGACAAAAAGTGAAAAACAATAATAACTTGAAAATAAATTTTTTATTCATTATGACTATGTAGCTTCTTCCCAATAACATTAACTGTAGGGCAGCCGGTTAGCGGATGCTTGATAACCCTCAATCGGGCATCATAAACCCGGGAAAGTGGTTCATCGCGCATGACAGCTTCCGGTGTTCCCATTTCCACAACACGTCCTTCAGACAACAGAATGATGTCGTCACAAAACTCGCCGGCCTTATTCAAATCATGCGTAACTACGACCACCCCAATACCGTGTTTTTTTGTTAAATCCCAAAGCAGATCAAAAATATGGGTCTTATGATGAATATCAAGCGCGGCCCCGGGTTCATCTAAAAGCAATAGTTTCGGTTCCTGCGCCAATACACTTGCTACGAGAACACGCTGGCGTTCACCGCCGGAAAGTGTAGAAAAGAATCTGTCAGCCAGCTTCTCACTCTCGGTTTCTTGCAGCGTCCGTTCGACAATTTCCTCATCCCGTTCATCCCAAAAACCCAGTCCCCGCTGATAAGGAAACCTTCCCAAGCCAATTACTTCACGGACAGTTAAGTCATAGGAAGGCATAGGATTTTGTGGCAGGAAGGCCGCTTCGCGAGCGAACTCAAGCCGACTGAAATTTAGCACGTTCCTTCCTAACAGTTCAACATCCCCCCTGTCCGGCGCTTTTATCCCCGTCATTATCTTCATCAGTGTGCTTTTTCCGGAACCGTTAGGGCCTACTATCCCATATAACCGCCCGGCATTTATATCGAACGAAATATCCTCAAGACTAAAACCGTTTCGTTCGTACGAGTAATGGCAATTCCTCAGTGATAAGATAGTGTCTGACATAATCTTTTACAGAAAGCTATTTATTGTGGCAAGCAAATATTTTATTGAGCTTGCAACTGTGACTTCATGATTCCGTGACTTGGTGATTTCTTATATTACACGCTGCCGAGCACGTAACGGTCCCCTGCCAAACGCGTTATAAGCCCTTTCATTTCAAGCGTGAGCAGAACGCTGGTCATGACAGACGGCGGCAGTCCGGCCTCTTCAGTAATATCATCCAGCAACCTCGGTTCATGCTCGATAGCGGCAATAACCGTTTTCTCCCGCTCATTAAGTGTTAGCTGTCGGGGATCATTGACAGTTTCACTTTTATTCTCCGCACCATGTTCGGTATTTTCGATGCGAACCGGAGCGGCCATGGGACCCATTTCATCTATCACCTGGAGCGGACTCTCAGCCAGTACGGCTCCATCCCGAATGAGCTGATGGCATCCATGGCTGGTAGATGACTCAACACTGCCCGGTATGGCAAAGACCATCTTTCCCTGCTCGGCAGCACAGCGAGCCGTAATTAAAGTGCCGCTTTTAGCTCCCGCCTCGATCACTACAACGGCCCCTGAGAGACCGCTGATAAGTCGGTTACGCGGCGGGAAATGCCTGGCGAGCGGCGGAGCTTTCATAGGCAATTCGCTCACTAAAGCTCCGTTTTCTGCGATATCGAGCGCCAGCTCGGGTTCACTCAGTTTCTCCAATCGCGCGAGTCCGCACCCTAGCACGGCAATCGTACGCCCCCCTGCCTGCATCGCTGCGCGATGACAATGCGAATCAATACCGCGTGCATGACCACTAACAATAGTGAACCCCTTCTCTGCCATAGACATTGCAAAACGCCTGGCCTGCACGCGCCCATAATGTGTGCAATTGCGCGAGCCGACCAATCCTATCGCCAATTGATCTCTTTCCATATATGAGCCACGGACCCTGATTAAGGGGGGAGCATCCATCCCCAGATTTTTAAGAGATTCAGGATACCCATCTTCCGTAATGGCTATGGGCCGCACACTGCACCTATCCATCAGTTCCAGTTCTTCGCTCACTGTATCTTTGTCCGGACCGTTCAGAATAGTTTCGAGCATTTTCTCCGAAATGCCTTCTACACCACGAAGCTTAACTACATCCGGCTCAAATAAAGCAGATCCACAGCCTATCTCGGCAATAAGTGTATTTATAGCAAAATTGCCAATCCCTTTGCACAGGGATAGGTTAAGCACAGACAATGCTTCTTTACTTATTTTTCCCATATTCAGATTCAGAGAAAATGACATTTAATTTCACGTAGAAGTTACATAATCTTAAGGGAAAAGTATATTCAACGCAAAAGTATTTGAAGTGTCGCCTTTCAATAGGGTAGAATACGGAAGATCGCTATCCTGCATATTTCACGCGTTTTCAGTGGTGCATCTGTGGCAAATGTCAAACGCCGCTGTATTCTTATACTGCAAGTGCAGACTTTTGCC
>PUNP01000764.1 GCA_003551785.1 Candidatus Brocadiaceae bacterium
GGGAGAAATTAAGGGAACAGGTTCAGGGGAAAGGGAAAGGTTGAATGGCGGTACTGAGGGGAAAGTGACAAGGAAGGGAGGCTTGTTACCCGCACGCTGTGCATATTTCGAAAGGTTTATTCCGGCGGAATTGCTCACCAGGAAAACCATTCTTTTCTGAAAACCGCGCATATATGGGGGTGTTGAGAACTTGGGCTATATTACCCGTACTTACACCCGCGTTTCTCATCTTACCTGCTGAAAGCCCTGCATAGGCGCGAGTTTGGAAGTCAGAATCAATTCCCGCTATAACCCCTGCTGTCCGAAGTGTCTCCTTACCAAGCTGTCGCCGGTAAACAGAAGAAGGATTCTGAGCCGGCATGAAAGCCGGTCAGTGACCGGTTCTGTGAATAGTGGCTGTAGGTGTAAGATTCTGATTATGATGAACCTATCCGCACCGGTGATCAGTTGAAGGGTTTTCTCGGATATTTATCCCTGTTGAATATATGTTCCGCCTCTGAAAGGCTCTCACAGGCGCGAGTTTGAGACAATTATTCAATCCTTTCACATCACCGGTTCTTATCTCCTCCATAAGTACCTTTATGTGAGAAGGTTGGATCTGTGATTTTCCTCAGGCTCACGCTCGCCGGCTCGCTGATGGATCGAGTTGCCCGGCGCCCAAAACCAACGCGGAGCGGAGCGACGCAATCCACAGGGGGCTGCCACCCGCTGTGCTCCTGGTCAGCTTTTCATTCAAATTGAGGGACTTGAGCATGATAGCCATCCTCGTGCATAACCACTATACAGTTAAACTCGGTAGTGTTTTCCTTACTGCCACGATAAAAAACGCCCTTCACACGCCACCTATTCCTTCCAATTTCTTCTATTTCAATGAATTCTGAGGCCGGGTCGAAAAATTCCACATTTTCTCGATCCACCACATACCTTCTCACAGCTAAGACCGCACTTTCCCAGATTTTTTCTTGATCTGGAGTCAAAGGCTTTTTCGGCGAGTCTGTCGCACGTCTGTCCTCATCGGGCACATTTCCACTTCGGCCTTTATCATTGTCAACCGCCGTATCTATCTCCTCCTCAGACTTTTCATCATTGTTTTCGGATAAGCCATCGCTTCTGACGCCGGTGCCGTTTCCATCTTCCATTTCAGTTTTCTCTCCACCTTCTTCTGAAGAACCTTTTTCCACTTCTGAAGGTTCTTTGTCCTTTTGCGAACCTCCATTTCCTTCTTCCTTAGAATCGTTATCATCTCCTTGTGTACGGGAGCCCATATCGTCTTCAGAATTCTGCTCCTCATCGACTTCGATAACCGGTTCAGCTGTCTCTTGTGCTTCATCATCATTCAATACAGTTTCCTCGCGGTCCCGTTGATTATAATTGTACAAAAACAGCATAGAGACAGCGATTATAATCACTCCAATAATAATGAGTTCTCTCATGTGGGTTCTCCATTTAGTTAAATGTTTCAGGGTTCAGGTTCATATTAGTATCCTTCATAGGAAATTTCTTCATCCACGATAACAACAAAACACGGTTCTCTCTGAATCACCGGACTCCAGTTATAAAAAAAATCTTTATCCTGTAATATTCTCTTTAAATAAAGCCATTCCTTAAAACTGTCATCTCTGACAAAAGCACTTATAAAAAAACTGTTTTCATCGATAGGAGATAAGTATCTTTCCAGTTGCCTTCGGCTTGTATTTTGTATTGAAATCCCCTTTTGAGGCGCAGGATGGAACTCAAATTTACTAAACGCTTCATGGAAAGTGTAATTTACATCCTCGGAAACTCCGCCGGAGGGAGATAAATAACGTGAATAACTGCTGATGCGGAACAATTTTCCATCATGCACAATAACGAAAAAGGGATTACGATTTTCTATTTCACGCAAGCGGGCGAAGCTGACATCCATCGAGCGGGCTGCTGTTACAGGTTCTTCAAGTTCCGCCTCAATTTGTTCTAAAGTATTCCGGTTGGAGGCAACCTTTTCCTGGAACTGCCTCCTTTGATCATGTTTTTGGCGTATATCACTTTCTTGTTCAATGAGAGTTGCTCTTTTTCGCCGGTATTCCGCCTCTTTGTGTTCTTTTTCAAGCACCAATCTATCTAATTTGCCTTTAAGCCTTTTTCTTTCTTTTTCAAGTTCTGAAAACCTTGATATCAGTTGTTGATCAACATCAAGATCATCCACAAGACCGCTTTTTGCATGTTCTTCCTCGTAAAGAGCATTTAATTCACTTTTTGTTTCCTCAATATTCCGCTCTAAAGTGAGCATTATCTCCTCGCGGAGCCCCTGCTGTTCTTCTGATTTCATTGTGTCGGGGGCGTTAATGCTTAGAATGATAAAAAGCAGAGCAATAAACATAACCCCGCCGAAAGCATTGCACATAGCATCCAGCAGCAGTTCCAAACTGCTTTCTTCACTTTTGTTTCGCGTTTTTATCATGAGAATTAAAAATCCACCTCCCAATCCTCAGGGAATGGCTCAAAACCTCTTTCAAAACCGAATTGCCTCAAAATTCCGCTGACCCTTTGATAATAACCGGCCGCGCTCGATTTAAGGAGAACCGTAACAAATTCTCGCCTGGGATTCCGGGTACTAAGAAAACGTTCCACATCCTGCAGCATTGTGTCAACATGCTGGCCTTTTACTGAAAAGATATTCATTTCACCATCAGGAGATTTGATTTTAATTTTTCTGTCTGAACATTGCATGATTATCGGCAATTTGTCATGAACGCCTTCGACCTGGATTTCAGTTAATCTCCCGGCTTCTTCTTCCTGTTTTTCCAGTATCGCCTTTTTTTCCGCGATTCTTCCTGCCTGTATTTCCGCTTGCTCCTGCAAAGAAAGAACATTTTCGTTCAAATCTTTCAGCTCAACTTCATTTTTATTTATTTCTAATTCTGTATCTTTGATGTTTTCAATCAGGCTGGCCTTCCCCTTTTCCGCTTTCTGTATTCTGTTTTGGAGGTGTTGTTTTACCTCCTCGCTTTTTTCGACTCGTTCAGGCAAATTAGATGAATCAACCTCAAGTATTTCCAATATTTCTGAATGAGAGCGGTCGAGCCAGGAATGGAGCTGTTGCTTTTCTTGCCGCAATTCAGACAGTTCTTCCTGGAGGTGCTGAAGACGTGCCTCCTCGTCGCTTTCATCGAATGCTGTTTTCACTCGCTGGAGAAAAAAATCGAACGCGAACAACAAAACAATCAGCAGCATAATTCCAGTAACTGAAGTAATGATATCCTGAAACGGAAAGAAAGAGAAAGGCTTGTCGTGGCGGAATTTTCGCAATTTAAATCACCTCTATTCATCGGTCTCAAAAGCCGCCAACTCTTGCATGGTTTTTAATTTGCTGATCACACAACGATGACAATAATCGGAACAACTGTCGAGGAAGTCTTCTTCCTGCTTTCTTAGCATTGTTAGCATTAATTGTATAATCAACGCGGAGACCAGCCCTATAAGCGTAGTTTCAAAGGCAATTGAAAGGCCCGAAGTAACACCAGCCATAGACTCACTAAGTGCGGAAGTATCTACGCCGCCTGCCACCACATTTCCGAACTCGCCGATAGATTGGGAAAGTCCCAGCACCGTGCCAATGAACCCGAGCACTGGGATAGCCCAGATAAATCCACGCAAAACAGTATAAGTAGATTCAACATAGGCTTCGTCATTCTCCGCTTGCGCTCCCAGTCCTTCTGTGACATCCGATATTCTGCCAAGATTTTTTAAGTTGGAAAGAGTCCGTTCAATTCTGCTCAACAACATAAACCGCCGCGGTTCATCAACTTTTTCGTAGAGCGTAGCCAAAACTTCTTTCGCGGTAGAAGGAGTTAGGATGAACTCAGGGTCATTCGGCACCAATTCTATATTCAGCGCCTTTTTTTGCAACTTCAGTTTTTTATTTTTAATAATAATTATGGCCAAGCTCCAGCAAGAGAGAAAGACAATAAAATATGGAATAATACTGCGTTGACGCTCACCGCCATGAAAAAACATTGCCGCTACCTCTATTGCTCCGTATTCCAGGGCGGCATAAGCACCGGCATAGAAAACCAACGCCAGAAAGGCCCCTAGGAAAAAAGCCAAAACCAAGTTCACACCGGAATATTTTTGACTTTTAAAGCCTAATTTCTTTTCAGTATCGTATTTATGCCATTTCAAATACATCAGTTAATAAATCCTTTTCCAGAAGTTTCTTTTTATACTGAGGTCGGTCGATCGGTTATTTGAACCGACATTCCCGCAAGCAACACCAGCGAAAATGCGGCAATAGCCACGCCAATTAAAGGGGAATCCGCGAAAGTGTTATAAAGTCCGTGAAGAAAGGCGGCAACGATGATTCCCAAAACAAGATAGCGTATGGATTGAGATGATTGATACCCATAAAAAACACAGCCAGCCACAATCCCAGTCCAAGCGGCATGGAGAATAGGTAAACTTATCAATCGCACCAATTGACCGGAGAAGAAAGCTCCGTACATCGACACAAAGGAAACAAAGCTTTCAACCGGCACCTCGCTTTCTTCGGTTGCCACCGCGGCATTAAAGAATATCAGCCTCATGCTGTAATCTCTAAGATTTTCCGCTATCGCAAAACCGAAACCGGACATAAGCGAAAGCCAAATAAGAGCCTTGCCCAGAAGCTGCCTCCCCTTTTTCCTAAGCAATATCCATATCGGCAGCACTTTTATTGCTTCTTCGGAAATACCTACTATAAAAATAAACGTCAAAGCTCGACTGAGAAATCCCAATTCATGCATTTGACTTAACAAACCTCGAGGGAAAAACAATTGTTGAATCGACAACAACAATGGAATTCCCGCAAGGCTTGTGAACAAAAAAACCGCTATCCCATTAACAAAAGATTCCTTTTCAGGCCTCATTGCCTGCCAGGCCAAAAGACTCCATAAGACTGAGAAATAAAAGGCCCAAAAGGTTATGGTTGCTAGAGTTGAATGGGCTAATAATTGAACAGCAAGAAGCGGCAGTACTCCTATCAAGGCAAGGATTTTGACTAGCTGATTTTTCCAGGCAAGTTGCAAGGTGCCTTGCAGCCATTTCTTAAAATCACCGTTAAATTCTTTTCCCTTTTTTTTCAGGGCTATCCCCGTGCCCCTGTTTGTTCTTTTCCCCGAAGGAAATATGAAAAAAGTCCCGAGAGTGCCCCAATTTTCATACTCCGCCGGTGAGATCTGATCATCAGGCGACAATTTACTCGACTGGATCAATCGTATTATATGAGAAGAACTCAAAGGGCCGACCTTGCCATTGCGCCAGATAAACCACGTTTCTTCTTGTTGTTCTTCATAATTCACTTTTAACCTCAAAAATAAATGGCGCCAAAGCGAAGCGCCCTCCCGGTCGCGGCGAAAAGTTTTTGAAACATTTCGGCCAGCTGAGATTTGAATATCAATGCTTGAGGGTTCGAATTTCCGAACTAATTCATTAAATCGATAAGAAGGCGATAGGTCACCGTCATTAATAAAATATTAAGCAGGATAACTGCTGGGATTAAAAAGGTGGCGATGCTTTCTTTGATTTTATAAATTCTCGTGATCCCGCTCAACAGTACTAAGATTAAACAGCAGACAGCATACAGAACCAATCCGCCAACCACCATCATAAGCGGTTTTGAAGGGTCTTCTTCCAAGGGAGCGTTCCTGCCAATTAGATAAATAAGCAGGGAAGTCAGGGCAATCGGCAAATAAGCACTGCCCGCTATCAGGAGGTCGGTGCCGAAACCTCTCTCCTCATCATGTTCAGCAAAGATATTTCTGACAATTGTTCCGGCAACAGCCAGTGTCAATATAGGCACGAAAGCTACGGCGGCATAATGAAGAAAAGCATCGACGGTTTCCATTGTTTCCGGAAAAACAGGAATCTCGCTGGTAAACAAATCGTAAAGGATAGCGAACGAGCAAACCAGAGCGATAAGGCTCAAAATCAATCCTGCTTTGGCCGCGCCGCCATTGCCTCTCTCTCTGAAAATGGAATAAGTAGCGCCTAAGGGATCCCACAGAACAGCCAGACTGTAAGTTTTTATTTCCGGAGCAGTTAATTGCTGATGAACAGCAGTACCGGGACGAGCATAATCACTTGCTTGGGTTTCATCTTCTATTGTACTATCAAACGACTTTTGTCGTTCCCCCTCGGCTTGAGGTGGTTGTTTCAATTTTAATGTGTTTGCTTTTTGGGTGCCGAGAATCTCTTCCTTGTCTGTTTCTTCGGTTTCCGACGAAGAAGAAGGCACCGCTATGGTTCTTTTTTCCTGAGCAGCGGACTGCGGGGTTTTAGGAGCTTTCACAGGTTCAAACAGACCTTCTATTTCACCCGCCTTTTTCCACTTCTCCTTATCCGGAGAAATGCTGTCTTCTTTTTTTAACTTCCCTTCCGCTATCATTTTTTTTAAGCGGTCGGCGGGAAAAGGGCCAAGAACCCGTTTATTCGTACGTATGTAATACATTTAGCAAACTCCTTTGATCGGCTCCTTTATTTTCCATTAACCGGCCAGCAGTCCGGCCACTCAATTTCAGACCCGCTTTTAGGTGTTTTATTCTTTATCTCAGCTGCCAAATCTCGGGTGGATCTTCCATCTTTCGGAGCGAAAACCGGCTGACCCGGATAAATATGTTCCTTGAATGATTCGTCAATTTCAGTCAACTCAGAGTTGGAATCGGAAATTATTTTAAATCCGGCGCTGCCATCTGCATCATCGGCAATAACAACCCAGATTTCATGAATATCTTCTTGCAGAACACGATTAGTTATTTGTATATTTTTATCGCGGTCGATAACACCGACCGCCCTTACCTGGCGACTTAGCGCGGTCTTTAAAAGGCTTTGACGATAGTAATATTGTTCATGAAAATCAGGGACCTGGTTCAGAAAATCATGTAAACGATTAAAAGTGACTGGATTCAACTCGGCTTTTACCCAGTCCCGTTGAGCTGTGCGTTCGAATAAATCGTCGATTTCATCTATATATTTCTGATACTGTAATTGCCTGTCTTTTTCACTGATTCGGGATGCGCCTGCCAGAAGGTTTCTTATAATGACCAACTTCACCTGCGTGGCCATAGCTTTTGTGTCTCGCACCTGATTAATTTGTTCAAA
>PUNP01000231.1 GCA_003551785.1 Candidatus Brocadiaceae bacterium
ATGAACTGGGGGATGATGAAGATGATGATCAGTGTGAGGATAGTCATCGCGAACGTGATGACGGCGGCCGGGTAGATGAGCGCGCCGATGACGCGTTTTTTCAGCCTGGCGGCCTTCTCACGGAAGTCGGCCAGACGCTGGAGCACGACATCAAGCACACCGCCGGCCTCACCCGCCCGCACCATGTTTGTGTAGAGATGGTCGAAGGTCTTCGGGCTGGCGGCTAACGCTTCCGAGAGCGAACTGCCGCCCTCGACATCTTCCGCCACCCGTCCGGTGATTTTTTTGAGCGCGCCCGGTTTCAGTTGATCATGCAGGATGTGGAGCCCCTGCACGACCGGCACCCCCGCATCAATTAAGGTTGAGAACTGACGGGTGAATGTTGTGACGTCACTGGCTTTTGCACCGCCTATAGTGATACCGCCGCCGGAGCTTTTCTTTTTCTTCTTCTTTTTCGCGCCGCCTGCGGCGCCGCCGGCGGCGGCTTTGGCCGGTTTCTTCGCCGCCGACTTGTCCGATTTGTCCGTTAGCTGCTTGACCTTGGTCGGGAACAGACCGTCCGACTTCAGTTTACTGACCGCCCCGTCGGTATCCCGCGCCGTCACTTCGCCCTTGACGCTCTTACCTTTCGCGTTCATCGCTTCATATTTAAACTTAGGCATCCTGACAACCTCCTAAAATACTCTGTTATTTGCAGCACCTACCGGCTATACCAACCATCCATACAACCACAAACACCCTCAATCACGGCGAATCAACTATGACACCTGGTTTATGAGAGTTCAGGCTGTAAAAAATAAAAGAGCTTCTTTGCTAACAGATTATATTATAACCGATTTCGGGGGGCGTGTCAAGGGACAATCGAAACGAGAGCTAATTGCGTTGCATCATAAGTATTTATTTTTTAGGCTTTTATTGAGGCATCGAAAAAGTTTTTACCCCGTCAGAATGCCTTCAGAGCGTCTCTGAAGGCATTCTCGTAAGTGTGATACGATTTTTCATGAAAAATTACCCCAAGTAGTTTGAGCGGCCCCCTTTTTTATCGGGGCAAGCCCGGTGGGGTTCTATCGCCTCGTCCAGGTCTGGCGGCCCGGGCTAATGGTTCATTCCACCAGGGGTTTGGCCGAAAAGGTGCAGGCGGAATGTATGACAGGCATCTTGCCTGTCAAGAGCACGCGCAGGGATGCGTGCCATACGTATGCCAGGCATCTTGCCTTACTATACTGCTCATTTTACACCTTTTCGGCCAACCCCCTTGTGCCCTTGGCTTGCCTATCAGAAAAACACATCGCCATTCTATCCACAAAGATGCAGGAGAGCCTCCTCTCCAAGCTATGTATTTGTGCTCACATCAAACATTTGATATTATAATAAAAAACTTTAGATTGGTTCTGGAAAAAATGATAAAACAAAAAGATTCTGATTTTTTGATAGTAGACACGTCCGGGCGAAAAAAATATTTTGATGAAGCTTTGGATGTTCTCAAGGGTTTCCCCGTAGAAATTAAACAATTAACTCCGGCAGATGACGCAGATTTTCTTAAAAAATGCCGCCATGCCGATGTGATTATGGTGACGGCCCAGTCTGTCACACGGGAGATGCTTCCCCGGCTGCCTGAATGCAAGGGCGTGGTCCGGTACGGAACAGGTCTGGATAGAATCGACCTTAAAGCTGCTGAAGAGTATGGAGTGGAGGTCAAAAACGTAAGAGGTTTTTGTATGGATGAGCTGGCGGACCATGCCATAGCGTTTTACCTCTCGCTCGCACGGCAGATCACATTGAATACCCGACGGGTCAGGAGCGGAGAATGGAGCTTGTCCGAAGACTACCCTGCTTACAGCCTGAACGGAAAGACCGCAGGGATAATTGGAATGGGGGATGTAGGCCAATCCGTAGCGAAAAGGCTGCATGCCTTCGGTTCAAAAATCACAGCTTTCGATCCCTACTGCCGGTCACATCCGCACAATGTTGAGTTTACCGACCTGCAAACAATCTATAAGGTATCTGATGCGGTTTTTCTCCATTGCCCACTCAATGACGAAACTTACCACATGATAGGTGAGCGGGAATTTTCTTTGATGAAGGAAGATGCCTTTCTCATAAATTTGGCCCGGGGCGGCGTTGTTGACGAAGCAGCTTTAATAAATGCGCTGGAGCAATCAAGGATCGCCGGAGCCGGCCTTGACGTATTGGAGGAAGAACCCCCATCGCCTGACAATCCACTCTTGCGCATGGACAATGTTCTTATAACTCCGCATGTCGGAGCTTACTCTTTGGAAGCATTTAAAAGGCTGGAGATAAAAGCATTTCAAAATGTCGCTGCCATTTTAAAAAAACATATGTAAAACCGCTTTTTCCCACAACGCGCAAGGCTAGGGGCGTAAGTCCGGATAAAGTTTTAGTTTTAGTATCTTAATTGTGTTTTTAGGCTAGTGGTCCATTCCACTTGATTTTGTGGATTCAGCCGGAGCGCCGGTGGTTCAGATGCAAGGCGCCGTGAGAAGCCAGACCTTGACAGGTCGGCGCCGATCGGCAACGCAGCAGATGAGCCACCGCCGCCCGGCCCTTCGGGAGGCATCCTGACGGGCCATTTCTTCGTTGCGGCTCCGCAGGGACCCTTGGGGGTCGACTTTGTCGCCGCCCCTTGAAATGACCTCGTCAGAATGCCTCTGAACCACAAAATCAAGTGGAATGGACCACTAGATGCGACAAAGGCAAAGGATTTGTTAAGAAACCGACAGAGTCGAAGATTGGGAGATAAAATGGTCAATGAACACTGCAAAGAGTGAAATACCCCCCGATATTTTTTTGTGGAAAGCTTTTGTTTTCCTGTTTTTTTTTATAATTCTCTTTGCTCTCTATGCAAACGAGGGCGATGCCAAGTTGATTCAAACCTTCAGGGCTCCCGATGAACTGCAGGAAAACGCGTGGTTCGGAAGATCTGTCTTGAGTCTGGATGGAAGCATTTTTATAGGTGCGCCGGGACATAACCTTGATGGGAAAAAGAACGCTGGACAGGTTTATCTGTTCGATTTCGAAAGCAACCACTTAGATACATTCAACCTGTTTAATGAAACAGTAGCAGATAGTAAATTCGGCGACTCGATTGCGGAATTGGAGATAAAGTGTTGATCAGCGCATATAGATATGAATCTCCCAGAGGATGTGAAGCAGGTCAAGCTTACCTGTTCGATTTGCGGGGAAACCTACAATATGTTTTTCAACCACCTAAGGAGACGCAGGGAATACATTTTGGGTTATCAGCTGCTGTTTCAAATGAAAAAATACTTATAAGCGCGCCCAGACACAATCTTGGCTATCATGCGAGAGCGGGACAGGTTTACTTGTTTGATTCGGCTGGGAATTATTTACATAACTTTTGGTCTCCCGATGGCATACAGGAATTTGGCAAATTTGGATGGTCGGTTGCCATTGCCGGAGAGGTAGTACTTATAGGTGCACCAGTGCATAATGTTGCTACCTTCCCGTTGGCCGGGCAAGCTTATTTTTTTGATTTATACGGAAAGCATCTTTATACGTTACAAGCCCCGGATATGCAAAAAGGAGCTAGATTCGGCAGTTCCGTTAATATTACGGGGAATAACATTCTCATTGGTGCTGATACACACGATATCGATAATTATCAAAGAGCCGGGAAGGTTTATATGTTTGATTTTGAGGGCAACCACCTGCATACCCTCAGAGCACCGGACGGACCCCGGAAAAACGCACGGTTTGGTGCTTCTATTATAACGGTAGGCAATAGCGATAAAATTCTTATTGGTGCTCCTGAGCATAATATCGGACACGATAAAAATGCGGGACAGGCTTATCTGTTTGATCTGGAGGGAAACCATTTACATACTTTTAGACCGCCCGATGGAGATAATATTGCAGGTGCGCGTTTTGGGAGCTCTGGCGCTGCAGTGGGCGAAGAAAAAGTCCTGATAGGCGCATTAGGCAAGACTGTCGACGGTCATCGTGGCGCCGGCAAAGCGTATCTGTTTAAGCTTCCCCAATAGGTGCCACAAGGTGCCGTATTTTAAAACGCGAATCGGAATTTTTTTGGTTTAACCACGGTATGTCCTTATAAATAAGCAACCTATGCCTATATTCGATGCCATATCTCCCCTTAAAAACGTTTTTCAGGGGGAGTTTTGGAGTTGTAAGACATTCCAGATTCACGCAGCGTCCAGGCCTGTTCGTCTTGCCCCCCTTCATAGGATATGCTCTCCATTTCAAGCAGTTGCCTCCCCTGGTATTTTTCTTTAACTTCCTCTACAAAACTTCGCGAACCGACGGCGAGTGCCTGGCTAAATTCGGGGCAATAGGTGCACAGCGAAGGACCGGGCATGCTGCCTGTCAACGCGCGATTCAGCCCTTTTGTATACAGTTCAATAAACTTCTCCCGACTAAGACCTCCCAACGCTTCAAGCAAACGCTCTACTGAAAGCAGCCGGTAGCGCTGACGCAGCCCAACTAATTCGTGATAACCGCACCATTTCCATTCACGAGGATGCTCAACCACTCCTGCGCGGACCATATTCAGGTCAACATACCACAGACAACGCCAGAGATGTTCTCCATTCTCAATAATCGTACAATGATACTGTCCCGTCCAAAAAGCCCCGGTCCGGTCTTTGCGTCTGTTGTAAATAAGAGCCGTTTGTGAAGCGGCAAGCTGCACCATTCGCGCCATTGCCTTCGGCCGATCAACATAACCGATAAAATGCACATGATTAGATGTGATACAATATCCATAGAGAGTTATACCGTATCGGTGAACACCCGTCCTCAACCACCGCAGGTAATTGTCACGATCTTTGGCAAAACGCAATAGATATTCCTTATCCACACATCTGTGCGTAAAGTGGTAGGTATAGCCCGGCATCATGTATCGACTCGCTCTTGGCATAGCAAATTACACCCTCAAAATTTTACCTTAAAAGCCCAAAACATACCTCGAAAAACGCCGCTAAGACTCTTTTCAAAGGTTTTTTTAATCGTAAATCATTATAGCTAAAGTATACACCTTGGTTAAACCAACAATAAAAACCAAACAATACAAACATTAAACAATACCACCGCCGTTGGTCAATGTAATTAAGGTAAGCGATGTTGACATCTTAATCAATGATATACTTTACCGCCCTCCCTTATCAAATGATGACCCGAAAAAAATATTACAGCGCAGATTGGTCGTTAGATTGTCTTGAGGAAAATGCTATGTTATAATTAAACTATATAGTTAAGTCTCCTATTTTCCTTGCCATATACAAAAAGAAAACGTGTTTCAATTTTTTCGGCACCGCGCCGATGGCGGCAACGGGATAAAAGGAATGCAACAATACTTTTTGACTAACGCCTTGCACAATGATACCATCCGGAAAAATCGCACAGGCGGTCAGTTCGGCGTTAAGAGAAGACCAGCGCGTTGCGCTCGGATATCTCTTTGGTTCCGCAGTGACCGACCACATGGGGCCGTTGAGTGACGTCGATGTGGCAGTCTTACCCTTAGAAGGCGTAGACAGTGTTTCGTTTCCCGGAGAGCTGATGGATAAGCTATGCCGGACCCTGCAAACGAATCAGGTTGATTTGATTGATCTTTCTACGGCAAGTATCCCGTTGCGATACGGAATTATAAAAGATGGCCGGTTGCTGTTGAGCCGCGATGAGGCTCTCCGCCAGAGGTTTGAATCTCAAACAGTTATGCGGTACCTCGATATACAACCTATGCGTAAGAGATGTTTCCGGATGTCGCGTGAAAAAATCCTGGAGAGAGGTAAATGATCGCTGATCAAAATGTTGTAGAGGATAACATATCACACGTCAGGAGATACCTGCGTGATCTGCGAACCTTTTCGCTGATTGACCGCAGAGGTTTCAAACATAATGTGGAACGTCAATACGCGGTTCTGCACGCTTTGCAGCTTGCCATAGAGGCAAGTATAGATATCGCCACTCATATCTGTTCGGCCGATTCTCTGGGAACTCCGACGAGCTATGCAGAGGCTTTCGATTTACTTGAAGAAGCTGGAGTCATTGGAGAAGAATTGGCCGACAAACTTCGCTCTATGGCCCGATTCCGCAACCGTATTGTGCATTTGTATGCCGAGGTGGCTGAGGATGTGGTTTACGATATCCTCCAGAATCACCTGGGAGATTTTGAAGCTTATCTCCATGCCATCGGGCGATATCTGGAAGCGTTAGAGGATGATGGTGAGTGATTTCCTTACCGCCGATACAGCACTGGTGAATCGTGAAAAAAAAACGGGTTAAACCCGTTTGCGAGCCCTCACAGAATATTTAAACCCGTTTACAAATTTTCACATTGACCCCATTCATACTGATTCGGGTGACATTCGTGCAGGTCAACCCGTTCTCTTCTGCGTTCAAATCAACGTTTTGCAGGGAAACCTGGCGTATTGGATGCCCGGGAATCCCATTCAAAACACCCGCTGTTCCCGCCGAAGCACATTCAACATCACGCAGGATCACCTTTTGGATATTGGGAACATGGGCTTTGCCATGATCGATATCAAGTTTTTCGCCGCCGTAATGCAGTGTTATAATAACAGCTTCGCACCGAATATCGTTCATTGCGATACGTTCAGCATGAATGTTTTCAATGAAACCACCACGCCCTGGCCGTGTTTTTAAGCGTATTCCACGGTCCGTCCCCACGAACGAGCAATCTTCCGCCATAACGTTCCGCACTCCCCCCGACATCTCACTGCCGATTACAAATCCGCCATGAGCGTGTTTGACCGTGCAGCGACGGATCAGCACATTTTCACAGGGACGAGCCAGTTCGCGTCCGTCGGCATCGCGTCCCGATTTCAGACAGATACCGTCATCGCCGGTATCGACATGGCAGTCCTCAATCAGAACATTGCGGCACGAATCAGGGTCTATACCATCGGTATTGGCCGCATGGGAAGGATTTATAACCTTCACCCCACGGCATAGGAGGTTTTCGCAGCAGACCGGATGAATGGTCCATGAGGGGCTGTTGCGGAATGTCACGCCGTCGATCAGCACATTACGGCATTCAATGGCTTGGAAAAACGGCGGCCGCACACCGGCTTCG
>PUNP01000813.1 GCA_003551785.1 Candidatus Brocadiaceae bacterium
AGGCCTTAAACTGCGGTTTACCCTGCGGGCGCGTTCTCAGTGGCGCATCTGCGGCAAAAGTCTGCGCTTGCAGTATACGAATACAGCGGCGTTTGACATTTGCCACATATGCACTACTGAAAACGCGTGAAATATGCAGGTTAGTGTCAACTGGCACCATACGTGACCACATTGACACTATCCGTGATAATGCCAATTGTCACTTCACGCTATATGTTGTAGAGATGCCATTTGGCACAATCGAGGTTATTGGCCATCTTCATAATTTGTGCGCAATTCTTGGGTTCTTGGGGCGCCCTTGAGAAAATTCAGTATGACAAAAATGGGCCGGTGCAAACAGAATTGTCCACAAGTCACAAATAAAGAACTTATCCCCCAATAAAACGGTATAAGTTCTTGTCGAAAGCAGATACACATCGCCCCCCGTCACTTCATCACCACCGTGCCCTGCGCCGGCGATCATGCCTGGTTGTTCACCATGAACTGACGAATAATGAATGCCCAACATACTTAATATTTTATCTTAAAGTCCATAGTTACTACAAACAAAAAAAACGCGAATCGATTTCCAAAATCAGCGGTTGATAAAGTTTTTACGCATTTTTAGAGACTGCGCTCTGGAAATGGGGCGCTTTTGGCGCTGTGCATTGCAGAGTCAAAGAAAACGGACAATATTGATATATCCGCCGTGTCCTGAAAAGGACACTACATACCAGCCCGGGGTGTGAACCCTGGGAACGCGAATGCAACCCAACAAACCGCGTCCTGTAGGGACGCCACATAAATGGCTGTTTAAATACAAGGATAAACAAACTTCCTGGCAACTTTTTGACCGGTCTTGAGCGAGAGCCCCCTGAAATTGTAATAAATTAATTAAAAAAAGTTACTTGAGTTAAAGTAATTGCTACGTGCACCATGACCCAGGGACGCTTGAAAGCGTCCACTACGAGCCGTCTTTCAAGAGGCTGTAGTTGTTTTTGAGAGAGCAAAGGCGGCGCGGGAAAGAGAGGACCGGGATACAATGAAAGAGGTTCCCGACGATTTATATTCTATCATAGGATGCGGGTTGACAGGCATTTATTCTTAACTTATAATCTAGGAGCGTGGCCGAAAAGGGGTGCTCTCGGAAACTCAATTTGAAAACCTTCTTCTGACCGTTAATGTATGACAGGCATCTTGCCTGTCCAGAGCGCACGCAGGGATGCGTGCTATACTATGAAAGGCATCTTTTGTTACTATATTTCTCATTCTGCACCTTTTGGGCAGGCCCCTGGAAGCTTGTAAATAACGTAAGAGGATGATCTCAGGTGTATCTCCCGCTGCCGTTTTCATGCATTGTGCTGTTCGAAGATGAAAATGCACAATGTTTTTCCCCTATGAAAGATAAAATTTACCAAAAAATCATAGCAGAATCTCCAACCGGATACCTTTATTTAAAGGTTATAGAATACGAGCCGGGTGTACCCTGTAATTATGAGTTGTTTGATGCGAACCCGGCTTTTGAAAAGGCAGTCGGTGTAAAAGGTGGAAATATCATCGGGGAAAAAATCACTGACGTAATGCCTGAGATCAACGAGTGCCATTCTCAATGGATGGAGTGCTGTGCTCGCGTCGTTTCCAAAGGTGAGAGTGAGAGTTTTATCCATTTTTTTGAACGTTCAGGCCGGTGGTTCAAGGTAAATATCAGTGCCGCAGAAAGAGGTTTTCTCATCGTGTCTTTGACGGATATTACCGAAGAGAAAACCCGGATTGCGGATTTGCATAAAATGGCTGTTTTTTCTGAAGAATTCCTGCAAGGTAAGGATATAGATTACCATAAAATTGCGAATGATTTTTTGGAACTCTCCGGTGCGAAATACGCAGCCTTTAACCTTTATGATGAGGATGGACGGTATTACTATACGATGTCTATCGCCGGCGATAAAGGGGTAATAAAGAAGGCAATGAATATAATGAGGATGGATTTGTTTGGCAAGCAATGGACACATGATCCGGTGCGGGCCGGTAAAATTAAAGATAATCTGATAACGCGCTTTTCCGATCTGCATGATTTATCCGGGGACGTCATTCCCAAGCCGGTTACCACCCTGCTTCAGAAATCATTCGGCCTTGGCGAAACGGTGCTGGTTAAGATCATGAAAAATGACCTGATGCTCGGCGATTTTACGTTCATGATGCCGAAAAATAAATCATTTCGTAACGATGATATTGTTAAAATTTACACCCGTCAGCTGGGCCAGCTTATTACAAAAAAAAGGGCTGATGATAAACTTGAAAAAAGCGAAGCGCGCTTCCAGAAGATGCTTTCTATCGTGCCTGACCTGGTATCGATACAAGACACGGACATGAATATCGTCTATAGTAATTGGAACGGGATGGGAAATGTAGCTGAACATAAGAAAGTTCTTCACTCGAAATGCTACAAAACGTACAGAGGGTATGACGGTATCTGCCCCGATTGTGAGGCTATAAAGGTGATTCAGAGTAAAAAGAACTACTACAATGCTGAAATCAAAATGCCCGATGGAAGCTGGATTGATTTGCGCATTCTGCCCGTCACGAACAATGAAGATAATGTTGAATATTTTGTTGAGTGGGTCAGGGATATAACACAAAGAAAACAGGCGGAGCAGAAAATACAATATTTGAACTATTCTGATCAGCTGACGGGCTTGTATAACCGCCGGTACTATGAAGCCGAACTGGAGCGTTTGGATACCGAAAGGAACCTTCCTCTTTCCCTGATAATAATTGATGTAAACGGACTAAAATTAACTAATGATGCCTTTGGCCACATCATGGGCGACAAGATACTGAAGAAGGTGGCGGGAATTGTCAAAAATGAGTGTCGGTCCGATGAAATCGTTGCCAGAATCGGAGGTGATGAGTTCGTTGTTTTATTGCCGAAAACATCTGTTGCTGAGACTGAAAAAATTGGAGAACGTATCAGAAAAGCCGTAGATGATGAAAATGTAGGTGCTGTAAGCCTTTCAGTATCAATGGGGTGGGATGCAAAAGAATTAAGTGATGAAAACTTTGATGGCATTTTTAAAAGTGCTGAAGACGCTATGTATCATAATAAGCTTTCTGAAAGCGCAAGCATGAAATACAAAACCGTTGATATGATTTTGGAGACTTTGCATAGGGAACACCCCGGGGAAAAATTGCATTCTGAAAGAGTGAGTCGCCTGAACTCGAAGGTAGGGGCTGCATTACATCTGAGTTGCAGAATAATTGAAAACCTCGAAATACTCGGTCTGCTGCATGACATAGGGAAAGTGGCGATAAGTAAAGATATCCTGGAAAAACCTTTCATACTCGAAGAAAAAGAACGGCAGTTCATACAGCGCCATACCGAAGTCGGATACCAAATTCTGAACTCCGTCAATGAGTACTCGCATATAGCTTCATACGTTTTGTCGCACCATGAGAGATGGGACGGGAAAGGTTATCCCAAAGGCTTAAAAGGTGAAAACATACCCCTGGAGGCAAGGATACTCTCGGTGGCCGAAGCTTATGATGCGCTTACTAATGAGAGAACATACCGCAAGAAAAAGAGCCATGAAGAAGCGCTCGAAGTGTTATCTAAAAATGCCGGAACCCAATTTGATCCTCATATTGTTTCCGTATTTAAAGATGCGATACGAGAAGAAATCGCATGTATAAGTGACTCTCACCAAGTCTGAACAAACTGGAAAAATGAACTTAAAATTAGCTGTAATAACCGATCTTCATTATTCTCATATAGACAACTCAGCCCTTCCACGGCGCAAAGGCCATCTGGCGGATGTTTTGCTGGAGAGAGCCGTACAACGCCTGAACAGGGCCATTAAACCTGACATCACTGTCTTCCTGGGCGATTTGCTCGATGACGGCGCCGCTGCAGACGCGCAAAATCTTCGTGAACAGCTCTGCCGGATAATGCTCAAACTCGACTCACACCTGCTTGTGCTGCCTGGCAATCATGACGGTAATATAGACGGTTTTTATCAGGACTTTCCCGAAGCTTCGCCCGTAACAGACATCAAAGGACACCGGCTGCTTACTTTTATCGACCCAGAAGCCCCCGGCTATAATGCTTACAGGAGAAGCTGCGACCTGGAAAAGATGCAGACTGCGTCAAAGGGATTTGACGGGCCTGTGATAAGCCTGCAGCATACTTCCCTGTTTCCACCGGGGGCGTCGGATTGCCCGTATAATTATACTAATGTGGCTGAAGTGCTGGTCGCTATGAAAAACGCGGGCGTCAACATCTCGATGAGCGGTCATTACCATGATGGAGCCGGAATCATCAGAGATCAGGGGATGGAGTATATTTTGGCTCCCGCACTGTGTGAATCACCCTTTATATTCTATGAAATCGATATCGAAGATGGTCAAGCGCATTTGACTCCGCATCGGCTAAAACTTCCCGATAACAACAATATCATCGACTATCATGTCCATACACCTTATGCCTACTGCAGTAAGGGGATGTCCTTTGAGAAGTCGTTGGAGCTTGGCGAGGAATTCGGTTTGGAACAGTTAGTTTTTACGGAACATTCCGGCCACCTTTATTTTAATTCCAGAGATTATTGGGGCGGTGCTTATTGGGAAAAAGGGATGGCTTCCGCCTCAAAAAAAGATTCACGGATAGCAGATTTTCTCGTCAGTGTGCGCCAATTTTCACCACCAGCTAAAATTGGCCTGGAGGTCGATGCCTGCCAGTGGGGCAAAACTCTTTGGAATGAATGCGACCGCTCGCAAGTCGATATAGTCATAGGCGCGCTGCATACTATGCCTGAGGTGAAAAAAGAAGTTCCGGACAGTAAGGCGGCTGCTCAGCAGTTCATGGAGATACTTGGAAATTTCCTGCAGCAAGATATTGATATCCTTGCGCACCCTTTACGTATATTCCGGAAAGCCGGCATATATTTTGAGGATGAACTTTACCTGCCCACCGCTCAATTGCTGAAAAAGAATGATGTAGCAGCCGAAGTGAACTTCCATACCAATGAACCTGACAGCGATTTTATCCTGACATGCATTGAAAACGGCGTAAAACTGGCCTTTGGAAGCGATGCCCATGAGCCTTACGAAGTAGGAGAGTTTTTTTATCACCTCCGTATGCTGGAAAATTGCGGCTGTCTGGGCCGGCTGGATGAGATTCTGTTCACTCCCGTGGAACGGAGTTCGATTTAAACTTTGGTATTGTAACATTTGATTATCCCGAACATTTCATAAACTAACGACACAAAGATGGAAATTCATATTGTTCCCTTTAACCCGCTTTTCTCACAAGCCTCCAGTGGTGCAGATACGCAGAAAGCAAACGCCGCTGTATTCGTATACTGCAAGTGCAGCTTTCTAAAGTAGATGCGCCGCTGGAGGCTTGTCCGTAGGGCAAAGTGCCGTTTGTTACAATCATTTTTCACTGTGGTAAAACGATTTACCATAAATTATTCCATTAACTGCAAATATTAAAGCCGTTTATCCTAATATGTGCCGTTACTTGGGCGGCCGTTATGGATTATTATTTTGGCCACCTAGCCTTACCGGTTGTGAGAAATTCGGGTTAATTGAGTTGTAAGCCCCCGCCTTAAGTATTATAATGGAATCTTCTACTTATTAATTTAACATTAAACTCTAAAATAACCATGAACACCAACGATCTTACGGCTAAATTGGACAGTTTTTGTGAAAAAGAGAGGTTTGCCGCGCTGCAAACTCTTATAGAAACGGAGTCTGAAAAAACTGAATCACCGGAAAAAGGGTGGATAAATATGCACTGCCATACCTTCTTCTCTTACAACGCCTATGGGTATTCTCCTGCGCACATAGCGTGGGAGGCACGCCGCCGCAAGCTGGACGCCGCCGGGATCGTCGATTTTGATTGTCTGGACGGCACAAAAGAGTTTCTGGAATGCGGAAGGATGCTCAAACTCAAAACCTGTGCCGGTTTCGAAACACGAGCCTACATTCCCGAATACAGTGATGTCGTGATTAATTCTCCTAAAGAACCCGGTGTCTTCTATGTTGCCGGCACCGGATTCATCGCCCCGCCAACCGAGGGAACTAAAGCAGCCGATACGCTGAATTCTATGCGGCAGCGGGCTAAAAACCGTAACATTATCATGATGGAGAAAATCAATGACTACCTGGGGAAAGACGCCGCTATCGACTATGAAAAAGATGTCATACCAAGAACACCGTCCGGAAACGCCACTGAACGGCATATGCTGAGCGCATATGAGGGCAAAATGCGCAAAAATATACCCGACAGCGATAGGCGCGCAGCGTTCTGGGCCTCCAAATTAAATGAACCTGAAAGCGAGGTCAGCGACATAATAGATTCGCCGACACAGCTTAAAGGCCTTATAAGGAGAAAACTGATGAAATTCGGCGGTATCGGTTATGCAGAACCCGATCCGAATTCATTTCCCGATCTCTCTGAAGCCATAGAGATGACGCTGGAATGCGGGGCTCTTCCCTCCGCCTGCTGGCTGGACGGGGCGAGTGAAGGTGAAAAAGATGCCGGTAAACATCTGAAATTCCTGCGGGATAAAGGGTGCCTCAGCGTAACCATTATACCGGACAGAAACTGGAATGTTGATGAAGGTGATTATCAATGGAAAGTCGGTAAGCTCGATGAAATTGTCTCCGTCGGGAAACAGCTCGATATGATTGTGCTGGCCGGAACCGAGATGAACAAAAGCGGCAATAAATTCGTGGATGATTTCAGTACATCCGCGCTCTCAAAACATCTTGAAACGTTTCGGAAGGGAGCATTTGCAAGTTGGGGCCATACTCTGCTGATGATGACTGCCGGTATCGGGATTACCGGCAAATGGAGTCGCAGGCATTTCGGCGAGGACGTCGCCGGCCGTAATGAATTTTTCGTGCAAATTGGTTCCCAACAGTATCCTGATGAAGACCAATTTAAAAAGTTAGGAGAATGGGGCTCACAGGGAACACCGGATGATTACATGAACATATTGGATACTTAAGTTTTCTATAAGGGAGGATAAATAATTATGCGCTTGGACAAATTTACTATAAAAGCACAGGAAGCTCTTGAAGAAGCTCAGAAATCGGCTGG
>PUNP01000307.1 GCA_003551785.1 Candidatus Brocadiaceae bacterium
CCCACGTTTTATTCGGGCTGACAACCGGAGCCATTTTGGGGCCACCTATCATTTTGCCAAAATAGTATGCTCCTATATCTGTAAATTTACACACAGCTAACGCCAGGAACAGGCCTGAAACTCCCCATCTTATACGTATTGCAATAAGAAAGATAAACGGCAGTCCTATATATATAAGCCCAAAACTATATGCGGCCACATCAAGTGTCCGGTTTGCTATTTTCCCGCTGACGGCGTAAAAAGCAAAACACAACATTGTCGAAAAGCATATTATGATTATCGCATTCAAGCCAAAATCATGCAAGAATAATGGAGCGGTTTTGTAACCACCATACTGCATTGCTAAACCAACCCATGAAGTAAGCAGAAGGATAATAGCGGGCAGAAGCATCAGCAGCAGAGGTGGGTTCGCGCTGATACCCGCGGCCAAGTTCCGGTATTCAGCGAGCGCGATCGTGACCAAAAAGATGAGGGGGATAATTAAAAATAAACCATTTCCTATCAATTCCCCTATCCCTGCCGGATGCTGCATACTTTCCGGCAGCCAATCAGCGGAGGCATAATGGTCTAAGAGGAAAAGTCCGATTATTAAACCGCTCAGCAGAAGCCCTTTAACTGTTCGGCTTACTACCGAAGCCGGGGGCTGCAAATTTGCCTTATCGGTTTTATCCAAATTATCGCTGGACATCATGGGGTTCCCTCCCGCCGAAACGGCGTTCTCGACCGGCATAGTCGTTAAGGGCGCGCAAAAGTTCATCTTCTCTAAAATCGGGCCAAAGCACATCGGTAACATAAATCTCGGAGTAAGAAATTTGCCATAAAAGGAAGTTGCTTAACCGCATTTCCCCGCCGCTGCGGATCAAAAGGTCAGGGTCGGGGGCATCGGTTGTATATAGTTTGGACTGAAATGTTGTCTGATCAATGTCGGTTGGGTTTATGTTACCATTAACTGCATCCTTACACAAAGCCCGGCATGCATCGACAATTTCGGCTCTGGCACCATAATTAAGTGCCATCATCAGCGTAAGATTTGATCCACATGCAGTATATTCTTCGGTTGATTTCACCAATTTTCGCACATCTTCCGGCAAATCGCTTATTCGGCCAATAGCCTTAAAACTCACCCCTTCATCGTGCATTTTTTCTTTGTTTTCCTCAAGGTATCTGACCAGCTGCTGCATGATAAAGTCAACTTCTGATTGTGGTCTGGACCAATTTTCCGTACTGAAAGTATACAGAGTCAGGTATTTCATGGGGTCTAATCGGGCGCAGGTTTCGATAATGACTCTTGCGCTTTCAGCGCCTTCTAAATGCCCCTGAGCCCTGGGGAAGCCGTGCTGGTCGGCCCAGCGTCCATTTCCATCCATTATCACAGCAGCGTGCTTTGGTAGCTTTTCCGGTTTAATTTGCATTATAATTGTATTATTATTGACAGGTATTCTGTTGACTTGGAGGGGGGAGCAGCAATTATGATCTGTGAATGACTTGTGAACGCCCCGGCCCTACCGACACCATTTTAACCGGTACGCCAGTCATATTCTCGATAGCGATAACGTAGTCCGAAGCCGCTTTTGGAAGCTCTTCGAAACGTTTAGCATGGGTTATATCCTCGCTCCAGCCACTTAAGGTTTTATAGACAGGTTTTACTTTTTCAAGGGGAGAAGATTCGGCAGGCATATAATCTATTTTTTCCCCGTTGAGTTCATAAGCGGTGCAGATTTTAATCTCCTCAAAACCACTGAGGACATCCATCAGCATGAGCGAAAATCCGGTGGCCCCGTTAATTTTCGCCGAATAATTAAGAGCAACCATATCTAACCAACCGCAGCGTCGGGGACGTCCCGTAGTGGAACCGTATTCGTTACCTCTTTCCCGCAGGATATTACCGATATCATTATCCTGTTCAGTGGGGAAAGGGCCACCTCCTACACGGCTGCAATAGGCTTTCACTATCCCCATTACCTCATGGATGCTTGAGGGCGCAACTCCGGCACCGACCGTAGCGCCACCCGAACATACGTTGCTGCTGGTAACATAAGGGTAAGTTCCATAGTTGACATCGAGCATTGTACCCTGAGCACCCTCGAACAGCAGCGTCTTTCCCGTTTCTTGTAAATTGTGTATTAGAGCTTCAGTATTTTTGACGAATGGTCGGAGCCTTTCGGCATATTTGCTGTAGGGTTCCCATATATCATTGAATTTAATGGGATTAATATCAAATATTTTCGTGAGAATTTTATTTTTTCTTTTCAAAACTTCTGCAAGTCTTGTGCGAAAAACATCTGGTTCGATAAATTCGGCAAATCTGATACCAATGCGTTCGGCCTTATCAGCATAGCAGGGGCCGATGCCGCGTCGGGTTGTTTGAATTTGCCGGTTGCCGAGTTTAGCCTCTTGCAGCCCATCGAGAATTTTGTGATAAGGGAGTACAACATGGGCACGGTCGCTGATCCAGAGCCGCCCTTCAACGTCAATGTCTTTGGCTTCCACACCCTCAATTTCTTCCATAAGGCTTTCAGGATCAACGACGACACCGTTTGCTATGATACACTGCTTGCCTTCATGTAATATCCCACTCGGTATGAGGTGGAGCACGTACTTTTCATTATTTACCATTACTGTATGTCCGGCATTTGCTCCCCCCTGGAAGCGAATAACTGCATCGTATTGTTCGGAAAGGGCATCAATAACTTTCCCTTTCCCTTCATCCCCCCATTGGAGCCCTACAACCAGCAGATTCTTATTCATTGCCTTGCCTCGGAATCACGAAATATAGTGACTTAAATTTGAGTAACATTATAAATGCGTGTACATGAAATGTCAACCAAAATTAAATACCTGCCGGTTCGGCAAGTCTTTGATGATCAGCACTCTCAAGTGTATATTCCAGGGCCGCCGTGATCTTTTCAAGGCAATAGGATTTTTATTTTATTTCTGTACATCCTCTTTTTTTTATCTTTCCCCATTGAATCTAATAGTAAAAAGTTGACAAATGTGCCATACATGTCTGACAATTGTGTCATCTTGGCGTTTGCGTGAAAGATTTGCAAGTGTCTTTTAGGCAGTTTTTTTTAACCCGAAAAATATCATATTTCGTTGTTGCTGAGACTCCCCATTTTCTTCCAGATAATGTAAATATTTTTTCCGATGAATGATCTAATGTTTTTGTGTTAGTTGTAAAGTGTTGCAATACAATGGCTAATAAGTTGTGATGTGGCTAGGGAGAGTTTTTGGAGTCAATCCCTGATTTGATTCATCTTTGAAGGTGGGGAAAAATAGGGCGCGATTTTACCTGGAAGTTTGCATTTGCTTCTTATCTCCGTTTAATATATATTACAATAATCGTGAAAATGAAAAAATTTAAGTAAGTTACTTTTTTGGAGGTTTTACTATGAAGTTTAAAATCTTTGGTTTTTTAGCAGGATTGCTGGTCGTCAGTGGTGCTTTTTTTGTCCCTGAAGCCGCAGCTTTGGAACATGTGCGCAGTGATGGTTTAGTTACCCGGTCGGCGGTGCCTATACCGGAGGGAATGGATGAGGTTGAAATCTCTATGGCTTATTACAAGGCGCACAGCGGACAGCGTGGCCTGTATACGGGCGGCTGGGGCCGTAATGACAGAGGGGGGTCATACCGTATGTATGAGTGGCAAGTGGATTATACAATGGCTATTGCCCCCGACATGGATTTCTCGCTTTCCACCGGCTGGGTCGATATGCGCGACAGGTTGGTGGGGGAAAGTGGTCGTGGTATGGACGATTTGCGGATAGCTCTGCGCCGACGCCTGACTGATAACCTCAGCATAGGCGATATTGAAAACATTTCTTTGTCTGTCATGCCGGGACTCACCATTCCCATTGGCCGAGAATCTTCTTTAGATAATGGTGTATTTGAAAGGTTCGGCCCCGGACAGAACTATTGGACCGCCGATCTGCGTATTCTGGCCTCCCACGAGGTCGAAGGAATGTTGACAGTGAATGCCGATATCGGCTATTCGCTGCCTTTTGGTGAAACCCGCCAGGGGTGGGTGCGGGAGTTCGGTGAGCATACCCGGCACCCTCTTGCAAGTGACAATCCTGCTGCTGACGATGCTGAACGAAGCGAACGAGGCATTGCCGACGGGCATCTCAGTGTAATAGCTACCGAGGGGGCTTTCCGGCCGATGCTGGAGTTGAGTTACGCCCACCGGTTCATTCGCCATGGCGATTTTGATTCAGGTTCCGACATGCTGCATGCCACGCTTGGAAGCCTGATTACTCTTGATGATCAGTCTCGGATTAAAGTCGGCTACCAACATCCGATCGGCGGTAGGAATGCGACCAGGACTTACAGGTTCCTGCTCTCCGCTGCACATATTTTCTAAAATACCATGAGGTTTTTTTCAGATTATGCTTGAGAAAAAGCGCGTTAAATGACGTATTTATCGCGCTTTTTCTCTTTCACTTGATTCTTACTGGTTAATTGTTATAATAATCTTAATTGTTTGGCGCCACCGGAATGGGGCCGATTTTTTTCACGTGTTTTTTTTAAGGAGGCGTGACCGTGACTCCAGAAGGAACCGTTAAATGGTTCGATAACAAGAAGGGATTCGGGTTCATCGAACCGAATGATGAAGGTGAAGATGTTTTTGTGCATTACAGCGCTCTCAATATGGAAGGCTTTAAGAAGCTTCAAGAAGGGCAGCAAGTGAGTTTTGAGATCGAAGACAGCGACAAAGGACCGCGTGCTGTCAATGTCCAACCGTTGGGCATGTAATTCTGCATTTCTTCCGCTAAAGCCCGGCACCCTCGGTGGCGGGCTTTTGTGTTTTATATGCAGTGACTGCGTCTCAACGGGAAAAGTATTCACTGAATTTTTTTGCTAATTGTTATCTAATTTTTATCAGGCAATAGTTAAATGGGGTTTGAAAAACACCAGAAAGGCCGAACGAAATTTATTTTTGTCACAGGTGGCGTCGTCTCTTCTCTCGGAAAAGGTATTACCGCCGCATCACTCGGCATGCTCCTGAAATGCTGGGGCGTTAATGTAAAACTCCAAAAGTTTGATCCCTACCTTAATGTGGACCCCGGTACCATGAATCCTTATCAGCATGGTGAAGTGTATGTGACCGATGACGGCACGGAAACCGACCTCGACCTGGGGCATTATGAGAGATTTACCGGTGAGCCTACAAGCTGTCACTCCAATTATACTTCGGGTCAGATATATTATTCCGTGCTGACAAGAGAGCGCGAAGGAGGCTATCTGGGTGAAACTATTCAACTCATACCCCATGTTACCGATGAAATTAAAAAATCTATCAGACATCTTGCAGAACCCGACGTCGATGTTGTCATTACAGAGATCGGAGGGACGGTCGGTGACATCGAGGGCTTGCCCTTCATGGAAGCTTTAAGGCAGATGTCTTTGGACGAAGGGCGTGAAAATGTTATGTATATACATGTCTCACTCGTACCCTTCATACGCGCGGCGGGCGAGGTGAAAACAAAACCTACTCAGCATTCCGTAGGCAGACTCAGAGAAATAGGTATAATACCGGATGCCATCATCTGCCGCACCGAAAAAATCCTTACTGATGATGTAAAAAAGAAAATATCCCTCTTCTGTAACGTCGATATTGATGCTGTTATCGATGAGCCGGATGTACGCGATACGATATACGAAGTTCCGTTCATCTTTGTTGAGGAAGGATTGGACGAGTTGATCATAAACAGACTGAATCTGCCGGCCAAAAAACGCGACATGGGTGCCTGGCCCGCCATACTTGAATCTATACGTAATCCGGAGTCCGAACTCGACATCGCGGTCGTTGGTAAATACGGGGAGCTGCAGGACGCATATAAATCTATCTATGAAGCCATCGACCACGGCGGTATCGCACATCGATGCAAGGTCAATATCCATCGAGTGCTGGCCAAGGAGGTCGATGAAAAGGGCGCTGAAAATGTAATTAATAATGTTGACGGCATTTTAGTGCCCGGGGGGTTCGGCGCACGGGATATCGAGGGCAAACTCAAAGCTATACGCTATGCCAGAGAAAACAATATTCCCTTTTTCGGAATATGTTTGGGACTCCAATGTGCCGCTATCGAATTCGCTCGTCATGTTTGCGGGTTGGAAAATGCTAACACGACGGAAATCGAACCCGACACCGACACCCCGGTCATTTCTTTGATGGAAGAGCAAAAGGAGGTGGTTGAAAAAGGCGCTACCATGCGGTTAGGTACTTATGACTGCCAATTAACCGAATCCTCCAAGGCTTACGGTGCTTATAATACGTTAAATATAAGCGAAAGACACCGCCATCGCTACGAATTTAATAACAGCTATAAGAAATGTTTCGAAGAAAACGGTGCCGTTTTTTCCGGAATCAATAAGGAACTTGATTTAGTGGAAATATTCGAAGTCAAAACCCATCCATGGTTCGTTGCCTGCCAGTTCCATCCGGAATTCAAATCCTACCCGACCACACCGCATCCGCTTTTCCAATCTTTTATTGGGGCCGCCCGGGAGTTGAAAGGTGAATAATTCAAGACGTTTTAATTATTATAAACCCCATTTTAAAGGAGAGCCAAACTTTGAGAATGTAATGAAAATTCTGGAACTTGACGAACCGAAAAGGCCTACGCTTTTCGAGTTTTTTCTCAACGAACCATTGTATTCTAAGCTGGCTGGGGGACCGGCCCCGAAAAATTCAGATATCAAACACCTCAAGTGGCTGGTCAAAGCATTCCGGAATGCGGGGTATGATTACACTACCACACATGGTTCATCTATCAGTTTCTTCTCCGGCGAGGACAGCGGGTTCCATCACGGCGCCAATACTGTTATCACCGACCGCGATTCGTTCGATAAATATGTCTGGCCGGACCCCGATGAACTCGACTACGGCATGCTGGAAAAAATCGAACCTGAACTGCCTGGGAAAATGAGAATAATAGCCTACGGACCCGGTGGTGTGCTGGAAAACGCTATCAGCCTGGTAGGATATGAGCATATTTCCTTAATGATGTATGACGCCCCCGAACTATTGGATGATATCTTTGAGGCTATCGGCTCCGTGCTGGTGC
>PUNP01000785.1 GCA_003551785.1 Candidatus Brocadiaceae bacterium
CTCCATTCATCAATGATCCACCGGAAGACATGCCTGTCGGGGCTCATAGGATTGTCCATACCCCTTACGCGATCGACTGTAATAGGGGCAAGCACGGGAACGATGCGCGGGTTATGCTCCAGTTCGGGCGGCGGGGGCATCATATGCGTGGCATAAACATACCATGTGATATGCAGGTTAGGGTAATTGTTTTCAAGAGCCTCCAGCACCTGGTTGAAGAACCAAACATAACGGCCGGTTACCGATGTTGTGGCGCTGAGGGGGTCATAAACATCGCCGTCAAGAACTGTACATTTCTCGCATTCACAGTAGTTATAAAACCCGTCATTGGGCCCCATACCGAGGTAAAATACATCCTCTGTCGGCTCATAACGGCTGCGTATCCAATCAACGGTCATATCCACGGCATCGGGATTGCCAGCGCATATCTGACCGAAACGGCGTTCACCGTCCCTGAGCGCAAAGACCTCCGGGTGCTCTTCAAACAGATCCCGATTCCTCCTGAAAGGCTGTATGCCGTGCGAACCCGTAGATCGACTTTCACCGCCCATGCGCACCCGGTGTCGCCATTCGTCGTTCCGGATATAGTATTGGAAAACACGGTAATCCATGGAAGGCGCCTGGGTTTCAAGCCGGCTCTTAACCCTCAAGGTGCTGTCTTGCGGCACGACACGTCCGAGATCACCTGGCATATACCATCGGAACCCCACCTTCTCGAGAAACTCGAACACCCCGAAAAGCGTGCCCTCATCACTCAGTCCACGTATATCGATCCGGTCTTCAGCCACCCGAATCGTAAAAGTGCTGGAGCTATCCTTCTCGGCCATGCTCAGCTCATCGAGCGTTTCATCAGCCGCCTTGCCGAGATAAATGGGAATCAGTCCGTCAGACACATTATCGCCGGAAACAACCTCAATCTTTCCCCCGGTCATCAGTTCTGCGTGTTGAACCAGTTCGTCCGCTGCACGCTGCTCATTGTCTTGCGGCTCGGGGGGGAGAACGATCACCGCACGTGATTCTCCATTCTCGATAAGCACAACTTCCGCACCCGAATAAGCACAAAAATAAGAACTCAAAAACAATATAAAGACAAACGACCTGCACAGCGTTGAACACAATTTAATGCGGTAAGACATTTTTGAATCTCCTGAATATAGTACATTTTCAGTTAAGTAATTACTCACATGAGAAAAACAACAGTTCCAGGGTGGATCAGCGGGCGAAGAATCCGAACTCTGATTCCATACGTTCGTCCTCAATGGCCGGCAAAGGGGGATTATAATGTCGGCGGGCGACAACTTCACCACTCTGACGAGATACATTATTTTCCGCCTTGTAATGGCTGCTTCTAAATATATGGTCATACATATACTCGGTATAATTATCCGCAATAATACACAATTCTTCCCCTTCACGTCCGGAAGTGCGAATGCCCCGCGGATGGCCGACAGAGAAATTATGTCGTACCTGAGTGCCATACCCATTGACACTGACAGCACATAATGTGTGTCCACCTCTGTAATCGTCACCGACTCCAAGCACGACATTACCAATGAAGCGGTTCCGGTGGCTGCCGTCGGAAAAGCCAATATTATTGCGCATCGGCCCTATTGCAATAGAGATATTACCGGCTACCAGACAATCACGCGATCCCTGCCCGCTGATAACATGGCGCGCGTGGGGGCGGCGTTCGAGTATCACAAGGTTATTCACTATCTTCCCTCCGACGCCCCAGCGGGGGATAATCCCGTCATCACCTCCGCCTCCGTCGGGGCGGAGCACGCCTGCATATCGGATGCGGTTGTCGCGGATGATCCAGCGCGACTGTGCGCTGATACCGCTGCGTCCGATATTCTCTATGATGTTATCACTTACAATAACATCAGAGCCCGCCCGTCCGCGTCCGCCTGCGGCACCGATACCATGGTGCGTAAAATCATGGATATGGTTGCCGGCCACAACGGCGCCGTGGGCGGCCACAATACCGGTTAAACGGGTTTCAGGCTCGGGTTCAAAACCGGGAACAGAACTGCCGTCCAGTACAAAGTTTTCCAGACCTGCCCGGATATTCAAATTGACAAGATGGGCGGAGATGCCTTTCGGTATCACCGGCTCAAGCACGACCTCCCCTTCTCCTCTAAGCCAAATGCCCGGGGGTACATCCAAACCAATAGTTTCTTTATCGAAATGGCGGTGAGGACTATAAGAGGTTTTTACCGTCTCTTTATAGTATCCTGCGGGAACAATAACAGTCTTCAACTTGTAGGGCAGAGCGTCTATGTATGCTTCGATATCTTGCATCTGCGCCTCGTCCGGATACCGTTTATAGGCTTCTATTGAGACCGGTTCGTATTCAAAATTCTGCAGATAAGCGCTTATAACGTCTACGTAAGGATCATCTTCCGTGCCCGAGCCGACGGCATCTTCGGGGATCATCAGTTCGATCTCCCGTTCCGGCGCTCGCACAGGAAGCGGCTCAGGTTCGCCCGTGGGGCCGGGTCCCAGCGAACCCCAGGCACCGTCCGCCGAGAGCGTCTCTTTCATGATTTTCACCCTCTCGGGCTCAACCAGAACGGTTTCCAAAAAAGCCGCGGTCTGTTCAGACATCTTAACTTCCCTGTGACCATTCTGGGCCGCGCCAGCCGGAGTGTGAAGAGACACTGCGAGTAGAAAAGTTGTTATGACTGCTGCGATGCACGACACTGCCGGTGCGGCATCGTCCGATACCGCAGCAACTCTGTAAAACAATTTGCTTATACGACAAAAAGATATTTCCCGAACGGCTGTTTTATGAAGCAAAACAATGTTCCTCCTTATTAAGAAGACAAATAATCTTCATCGTCATAACCCAAACATTTCACGCGTTTTCGTATATGCGATAATATGTTATAAGAAGCCGTCATAATGGCTTCTGCTTCGGGATTCATATGAATATCTACATCATCAAAAAACACTATCACATTACAGGCACGGCAAAAGGCATTTCCTGAGTCCGAGTGGCTGCCAATTACGTTTTACGGTTTCGAAAACGCATACAGGGCTCCGTTCCTTCCAGTGATGAAAAGGGTGTTTCCGGACACAGCGATCCCTGAGGTCACCTTTGTATCCAGGTCAAATTCCCAGTCGATATCGCCGGATTCCAAATGAACGGCCAGCAGCCTTCCCCCCTCCGTGACACAATACACGTGCTGTCCTGCAATAACGGGTGAAGCGGTCATCCCACCGGTCTCCGTCTTCCAAACCTTCGATCCATCCTCTTTGCTGTAAGCAAAAAGGGTATGATGCTGTGATAGAACCACCGTGTCGCGGCCCACGGCGGGAGAACTGAAAAAGCGTCCGGAAGGGATGGAGGTCGCCCAGACGGCTGAACCGTCTTCGGGATTAATCGCTTTAAACTCGTCGCCGTCTGTAACAAATATATAATTACTTCCGGCAGCCGGTGTGAGGTTGTTGTTCCCGGAGCTCCAGAGTTCAGTGCCGTCATCGGGGTCACGAGCGTACAAACGCCCCCCTTCCGGAGACAGCACAATATCTTTGTACATGGCCGACGACGGATTGGCCCAGCTTCGCGATCCGCTGCCGGGAATACGTGACCATTTGACAGCTCCATCCGCCAGATCAAAGGCTGCGGAAAAGCTTGCGGCGCCGACGAAGACCGTATTCCCTGCTATGAACGGTGAAGCACGCAAGAAAACCTGTGCGCCCGCTAACTCTGAAACCAGGATATCGCTTTCCCACAGAATCTCTCCGTTCTCTGCATCGAGAGCCGCAACATAACCATCGCAAGCCTGATAGACCACGATGCTGCCGTCGGTTGCAGGAGTGCTGCGCGGCGACCTGCCGCCTTCCTGTTTATGTGTCCAGACGGTTTCGCCCGTATCAGCATCGACTGCTGCCAGAACAGGGTATGGTTCCGATGGTTCCGAATTATTCATGATACCGGCAAAGATCATTCCGTTGGCAAAAACCGGCGCGCTGAGTCCAAAATTCCTATTGACATGGACCCATGCAAGTTCAAGAGGGGGCTCGATATCCGCTCCCGAAGAAAAACCTCTTCGGGACGGCCCTCCCTGATACATACCCCAGTTCTCATCTGTTCTGATCTCGACAGGGGGCTCGGGGTCCGCGACCCAGACCTGGCGTTCGAGAACGGGCCATTGGGCTCCCGATTCATCGACCGCCTCCACAAACATTAACACGGGGTCATACCAGTCCATCCCTACTTCGAGCCTGCCCGTCCATGCACCCGCTCCATGCCCTTCCAATTGAACCTTTTCGATCACCGGACTGCCTCCGGGTTCCGTTACGGTAACACTGACAGAAGCCACATCACGCGCCGTATCGTACGCATTGACGAGCAGCGGAAAACTTCGGCCTCTTTTGAGGCCCTCGCCCCAGTGCGCCTCCAGTGCCAGTTTCTGCGGGGGGTTGACGAGTTCAAGGTATTTTTCAAAACCGCCCTTTCTCTTATCAGCAGTCATCCTTCCGTCCGGTTCGGCCCGGATAAGGGAAAAAGCCGGACGCCCCAGGTCCCTGATATGCGTCCTGCCCGACGTGATTCCGAAGGTGGGGATGCCGTCCACTTCAACAATCTGCGATGTATGGTAGTGTCCCCAGAAAAGGCCCTTGCCGTCGTATTCCTTCAGCAGTCCGAAAAGGTCGTCTGCCCGGCCTCTCATTCCGTCCAGATGGTGAAGGTTGACAACCACATGATAATCATCACCAATACGCTCAAGCAATTCTTCCGTCCAGTCCATAGCTTGATCCCTGAAAGATATCCAGGGATAATTGAGGAAGAGATAGTTGCCGACCGTGAAACCATAATAGAGCGGAGCAAACAACTGCTCCATCGTTTCACCTCGAAATGCTTCGCGCCCGCCACGGTCACGGTCGTGATTGCCTTTGCACGTGAAAACCGGTATAGGATAGCGGTCAAACAGTTCACTCGCCCATTCCATTCGTTCGATAGAGTCATTCGACACATCGCCCGAATCAAGTGCAAAAAGGGGACTCTCCGGCATGCGCTCGATATGGCGTCCCATTCGCTCATAGAGCAGGTCAATATGGTAGTCCCGGGCTAAATGCAAGTCGCTATGATGGAGAAAATAAAATGGCTCATCTGGTGATTGGGACAGCGGTCGAACCTCAAAATCGATATCAGGCATGCTTTCACGGTCGTCCGGCAGCACCTGATGCAGATCTACCGTCGGCATGGTGCCATGAGGATTAATAAAGAATACCGTTCTGGCGTTTTCGTTCAATTCTATTTCGTAACGCCCCTCTTCACAGGTTTCAGTGAATGAAAACCCGTCGGTCACCAGCACATCGGACAGCGCTTCCCGTTGCACTTCATTCTCATTTTCACGCACTAAATGAACTCGACCTCGAGCAGTAGATGGTTCTCCTGCTCCGGCATGGCCGCCCGTAAAAATTGATGCAAAGAAAACGGCACATGAAACAACGCCCGTAAGCAGTTTGTGCTGCAATTTCAAATGTAAGGATAAACGCATAAAATTTCAACCTCCTGAATGCAATTTTGGCGGTTCTTCAACTTTGCGGATGTTTTAATGGTCAAAAAGGTTTTGGTATTAAAGATCATCGCGAACAGAGTTTCTGGTTGCTGGTTAAAAAGTCAACCCTGCAACACACTTGTGAGAAAACTGGATAACATCAATTCTCTCGTGTGAAAAAACCGAATTCAGTCTCCAGATCAGTCATTGTCGTCGAAAACGGGCTGGAAAATTCCCGGGGCGCATGACGGCTGCCGGCTCTTAGAAAAGTATTATCTTTTTCAACGATATTGCCGCTGCTGGTTCGGTACAGATGACTGACCATAGATTCAACATGGTTACCCTGAATAAGGCATTTTTCGTCTCCATCCCGTCCCGTCCGGATACCTCTGGGATGGACGGCTACGTAGTTGTGAAGTATTTCGTTTCCACGGCCGTTGACACTAATCCCTATCATGGCCCGGCCGCCCTCATACCGGCCTCCAACGCCGAGGACCGCATTGCCGATGAACCGGTTGTTATGACTACCGTCAGAAAAACCTATGTTGTTGCGAAGCGGCCCTACAGCGATCGATATGTTGCCGGCCACCAGGTATTCATCAGTAGTCTGGCCGCTGATGACGTGACGGCCATGCGGGCGGCGCTCAAGGATGACCAGGTTGTTAACAATTTTCCCTGCCCTGCCCCAGGCGGGAAGTATTCCATCATCTCCCCCACCGCCGGTAGGGCGCAAAACTCCCGCATAACGCACCTGGTTGTCACGGATGAGCCAGCGCGATTGGCCTCTGACGCCGCTGTAGCCGATATTCTCTATGATGTTATCGCTTACGATCACATCCGAACCGGCCCGCCCCCGGCTTCCGGCGGTAACGATGCCGCTGCCTGCGAAATCGTGGATATGACAGCCGGAGATCACCGCACCGTGAGCAGCTTTAATCCCATTCACTCTGGTTTCAGGACTGGGCTCAAAGCCGGGCACGGAGCTGCCGTCGAGAATGAAGTTTTCCAGACCGGAGCGGATATTCAGGTTGACCAGACTGCTGCGGGTACCCTCCTCTACTACCGGCTCAACCACGACCCTGCCTTCTCCCCTTAGCCATATTGCCGGCGGAACATCCACACCGAGTGTGCGATTTTCGGAGTGTCGGTGAGGACTGGGCTGAACTTTTGCCGTCTCTCTGTAATACCCCTCAGGGACGATGACAGTCGTCGGCTCGTAGCCCAGATCGTTAATATACTGGTCGATTTCCTCCATCTGCGACGCATCAGGGTAGGTGCCATACGCCTCGATGGATATTGGTTCGTACTCAAAATCCGCAAGATAACCGCTCAGGACATCCACATATGGATCATCTTCGGTGCCCGATCCGACGACATCCTCGGGTATGCTCAGTTCGACCATCCGTCCCGGCGCACTCACCGGGAGCGGCTCAGGTTCGCCAGAGGGGCTGGGACCCAG
>PUNP01000288.1 GCA_003551785.1 Candidatus Brocadiaceae bacterium
AAAGATATATCGGGGCTGATGATTTATTTCGCCAGCGTCGCTTTCTTTATGTCGGACATCATTGACAAGGCCGCTTGATGCAGTTTTCATTCCCTTTGGGGCCGTCTTGCCGGCAGGATATAAGAGACGGCCTCACTTCCTTTACAAAACGGAATAAACAAGTGGTATCGAAGATGACCTATACTGAAATAATCATCAATATCAGCCGGATGGAACATTTTGTGAAACATATCGGCCTGCAGCCGGGTGTGACGGCTGTAAGCTGGAAAATCATTGACATAGACAGTATACTGATGCCGTATGCGGAAGCATAAGAGCTTGTGCATTTTCAGAGGCTGCGCTCTGAAAATGAGGCGCTCTGCCTGCAGCAGGCAGTAACGTGCAACGCCGGTATTAATGCAAATAAGTCGTAAGTCGCTGGTCGCTGGTCGCTGGTCCTTCGAAGACCAAACCATACACGCTACGGACAGGAAAGTCTGGAGCGCCCGATAGCAACAAAAATTATGTTAAGCAGCCAGAATAAATAGGAAAATATATGCCCTTATGATGCCAGAAAAGAAACAAATAGTTCCCGGCTCCGGAAATAAACCCTTGCGTAATGTTGCATTGGCCGGACTTGTGGTTAATGTGCTGTTGAGCGGGATAAAATTGGCGGCGGGTTTTTTCGGCAACTCATACGCTCTCATAGCCGACAGCGTGCACAGCCTGTCCGATTGCGCAAGCGATCTGGCCGTTCTTTTCGGTATGAAATACTGGAGCAGGCCGGCGGATTCATCACATCCCTACGGCCATCGGCGTATTGAAACGGTCATTACGGTGGTCATTGGGCTGTTATTACTGGGGGCCGGTATCAGGATCGGTTTGGGCAGTATCGGAAGAATTGCTGAAGGAGTGGAGACCCGGCCGGGCATTTTAGCCGCTGTTACCGCCTTCTTTTCCATTATACTTAAGGAAATCATGTACAGAGTGGCTCTTAAGGCGGGGAAAAAGCATGAGTCAAAGGCAATGATTGCCAACGCGCATCATCACCGCGCCGACGCCATCAGTTCGCTTCCTGTTCCGGTGGGGGTATCGGCGGCTTATTTATTCCCAACAATGGTAGGGTTTGATGCGGCAGCCGCCTTAATCGTATCGTTTTTTGTCGGGTTCGCGGGCATCAAAATACTGCTGCTGGCTTACCATGAACTCATTGATACATCTGTTTCGAAAAAAGAACGGGAGCAGCTGGGTAAAATCGCCGGTTCTGTTGAAGGAGTCAGGGGTGTACATCGTCTTCGAGCCCGCTATCACGGGGCTAAAATTGTGTTGGACCTTCATATTACAGTTGATGGTGAAATGAAGGTCAGCGAGGGGCATGCGGTATCAGAACGGGTTAAAGACGTGATTATATCGAAGAAACCTGATGTTATGGATGTGATTGTACATCTTGAACCCTGTGAAAGGTAATAACGCTATTCGTCGGTCTTCTGGAGTACATTGAGGAAATCGAAATCGCGTCGGGCGAGAACAAGGACTGTCGTGGGCATGCCGGATATCTTTTGGCGCGTGCTATTATAATAGGTGGAGAAGTTTTCATCCGGCACGGCCAGACCACGAAATATAATATCAGCATCAGCGGATGATTCGCGGAATATATCATCAAAATTACGACCCTGCGCTTCGATAACCTCGCACTCAGCGTCGATACGCATCGCTTCCAGGCGGTCATAGAGATTCTGCCGCGCCGCCTCCATTCCGCTTTCCTCTTTCACAACGAGTTTGAGGCAAAGGCGCGCATTCTGCCATAGGACGTTCGCTTTGAGCATATCGGCAAGGATCAGCATCATGCTGCCGTTGCCCTTGAGCCCGCCCCACCACACGTCGATCCTTTCCGGCGGATTATCGCGCGTGCGCTCTACGGGTGTAGTCTCATTTTCCCGGAAAATGACGACGTTACGCTGTGCTCTGTGGAATCCGGCCACCATATCACAATATTTTTGGCGGTGTTCCCGACCGGCACCCTCCGTATCGCCCAGCAGGATGGTGTTGGGGATGACCTGCCCGAGCCCGTAGGAAGCTACAAGCTGTGCGGCGCCGGTGAAAACATCCGGGGCGGAAATAAGGCGCACGAGCGCCTGAATCCCGCGTTCTGTGAGATGGTCGCGTATGGCGGATTCAAGCGATGTGCGACGCTCCGCATCGTCCAGTTCTTTGGGCAGCACACTGGCTACGGTAATAAGCCCGCGTCCGTGCGTCATTAAATCGGCGAAGAGTATGAGGTGCCAGCGCTTCTTAGGCGCGCCGGAGAACACGAGAACATTGGGACGCCAGTTACGCAAGTCCGGCGCATCATCCAACTGCAGCAGCCCGAGGCGCAGAACCATCATCCACAGCCCGCGCCGCACATCGCCCCAGGTGCTCTTCATCTCGCGCTTCTGCAGCCAGACATAGACCACCAAAACTGTTACCATAGCTATGGCGGCGGCCACCATGTTGATCATGAACATAACGATCAGGCAGAGCAGCGCACCGAGGAATGAAAAAACCCAATGTACACGAAACGCCGGGCGGAACGAGGGGTTTCCCAGGAAACGTTCCAACCCCGCGGCCAGGTTCAGGACCATATACGTTGTCAGGAAAAACATGGTGAGTACCGGCGCGATGGTGTTCAGGTTGGTCGTCCAGACCAGGACCAGGGCAACGGCGAGCGTGATCAAAGTCCCCCAGCGCGGAAGGTTGGCCGGGCCACTGCCTTTGCCCAGGAATCGCAGCCGGCGTGGCAACACCCCGTCCCCGGCTAGCGCCTGCAGGACCCTGGGCGCGCCGAGTATGCTGCCGATTGCACTCGAGAGAGTTGCTCCCCACACGCCAAGCAATATGGCGTTGCCCCAGCGTGCGATCTCACGCATGATCATCGGGTTCTCGATCAATGTCTCAGCATCGGCACGCATGGCGAGAATAACCGGAAGGCCCATGTAGACAATGTATCCTACCAGAATGGCGGAAAGGGTGCCAAACGGCAGTGAGCGGGACGGATTTTTCAGATCGCCCGACATGTTGATTCCCGCTTCTATCCCCGTGACCGCCGGGAAGAAAACAGCCAGAACGATCCAGAAATTCTCAGATTTCTCGGGGCTTGCTCCGAGAATCTCGATTTCAGTGGGTTCCACACTTTTGCCCAGCAGCAGTGAAATGAGCGCGAAGGCGATGGCCGCCATGATAAAATACTGAAATCTTATCGCGACTTTGGCCGATTTGACCGCAAGCAGGGCCACTGCCAGCGTTGCAATCAGGCCGACAATGCGCGGATCAGCGTCGGGAAGAACCGAAGAAATACTTTCGGCAAAACCGATGGTGTAAAGCGGAACTGAAAATGCCAGTGCAAAATAGAGCGGTATCCCGATGGCTCCCCCTATCTCAGGGCCGAGCGAGCGGCTGATCATATAGTAGGCGCCGCCCGTGCCGACCTTGCGATCCGTGGCGATGGACGACATGGACATGCCGGTAAGGAACGTCACACTCTTACAGATGGTCACGATAATCAGCGTTCCGATAAGCCCCACGTTGCCCACAACCCACCCGAACCGCAGGAACATGATCACGCCCAGTATGGTGAGGATGGACGGGGTGAAGACGCCTTCGAAGGTGCCTAACTTATGCTTGTCGGCCGGGGAAGTCTCAGCCCGGCCATTGGTGTTTTCATCATTGCTCCTGGTCATTAAATTCTTCATTATTTGCCGGAACCAGAATTGAAATAAATCAGCTTCGCCCAATCAATTGCTCCGTCGGGTGTGCAATAGCCGTTAATAAATTCTTTGACGAATTTATTGACCATCTTGCCATAAGATTCCATGTAGGCTTCATTTTTTTGCCTGGCATTATGGCCTAAAGGTTCGATAATGTCCAGATAGAGGTTATCACTTCCGGAAATGAATCCCCAAAATTTTTGACCGCAGTACTTAAAATGATCTCCTTTATCAGGCTGACTGTCTTTACCATAACAGCAGCCATTTACTGCTATAATATGAAATTGAGAATTACTTGTTCGCAAGGTTCTTTTAGCCTTTTTGAAATCCGTACTCATTTTGGCTTTTTGGCTGCTGTTGCCCCAATTTGGTCCGGATTTTATATTAACAATATATCTTATCTTATCTTTGTCAAATTCAAGATCGATTCCTGTAATTCCAGACTTCCATCCGCCGTAAACTCTTTTATTGATAAAGATAGCTAAGCCTTCCAGCCAATCCCCGAATATTGTTTCTTCATGAGAAGAAATATGTGCTTCGACAATCTTTTTTACGACTTCGTCGGCCGTTAAAAGGTGTTTTGCTTTGAAAAGATAAGGATTTTTTCTTTTCAATATACGTGAAAGTTTCAGCGAATTCAGACTTTCTATCCGTTTTTCGTGGAAAGAGGAGATGTTTTTTTCGACATAGTCAGTTACTTCAGTCAGGTTTAGAGGTTTCATATTCAGACTCTCTTTCAAACAGGGATAATTGGACTTCATCAACACTTTCTTTGACCGCCTGATAATATTCGGGAACGATATCGATCCCAATGGAATTTCTTTTCATCCTTTGTGCAACAATATTCGTCGTCCCGAACCCATAAAAGGGTCTAAAACGACGTCATATTCTTGTGTAAAAAGATTGATGAACCACTCCGGTAAGCTTTCAGGAAAAACAGCACTATGATTTTTATTGTTACATTCCGTAGCTAGATGCAGTACGTTGGTCGGGTAAGCTTTCTTACGCCCTTTCCAATTAGAAATGTTTTTGCCGAATCCACTTCCGACACTGGATTCGTCACGGGTTTTATCCGTATCGCTGAGGTTTTTCAGCCTTTTATGGGCCCAATCCCCCATAGGTACCATGACTTCTTCCTGATACATTTTAAATTTCTTTTGTTTGTTGAACTGAAGAAGCCTTTCCCACGAGTCTCTGAATCTATTGGGCCACTTGCCCGGGTAGCAATTTTTCTTATGCCATATGAATTCTTCCGTCCATAACCATCCCTGCTTTCTCATGGCAAGAAAGAGTTCGATGACATAGGTGCTTCTTTCGCCGTTAACCACCTTTTCTTTGATATTCAAAATAAAAGTACCGGAAGGTTTCAGCACTCTGAGCAGTTGTTCCGATATGGGCAGGAACCAATCCACGTAATCATCAGGGTGAATGCCGCCATAGGTTTTTCGGCGCTGATCGGCATAGGGAGGTGAAGTGACAATGAGATCGACGTGATCAGATGGAATTTCTTTCAGGACATCTTCAGCGTCACCTAAATATAAGTCCGTTCGTATTTCCATGTTGATATTAAGCAAAAAATAGGATTAAGTAATTGACTAAAACCGCTACGTAATTTCCATGCCGTGCCGCTGGGGAATGTACTGCGTGTTTGAAGTGTCACTCATGATTTTATCCGTATCCCGGCAGAGAGTCAAGATAAAACCGGAGAAGGCTTTTCAATCCTGGCCGCAAAAAATATCCACCTATCCCGCATTCCCGTCGTTCTCTGCGTCTCCTGCGGTTCCAAACCGTTTTGCCGTTGCCCAAAACCCAAAACCAAAACCGGTAATGCTTACAAGCTGGGAAAAACTGTAATGTCTTCTTCACGCCCCAGCACTAACAGGTGGTCGCCCTTTTCAAAACTCTCGTCCGGGGCGATATTCAGGATGAGTGCCGTGTCCTTATCAAACTCTTTGGTTTCGGTGTTGCCCGGACGTCGGATACCCACAACCGTAACATTGTATCGGTTGCGTACATCGAGTTCTTTCAGCGACTTTCCGATAAATATCTTCGGAACGGCTATTTCGGCTACGTTGATATCGCCGCCCATCGGAATGATTTCTTTCAGTTCCGGCTGCGACAGCCGGAATGCCGCTCGTTCGGCCATGGCCTCTTCCGGATTGATGACCTCATGAGCGCCCACCTGATGCAGTATCCTTTCCTGCAGCGGATTACCGGCACGGGCCAGGATGCGCTTCACGCCGAGCTTGCTCAAAAGGGCCGTCGTCAGTATGCCATCTTCTACATGCTGATTCCCTATGGCACATATCGCTATATCCATCCGGTCAATGCCGGCCTCTCGGAGCGCGGATTCATCAGTCGTATCGAGTATCAGGGACTGGTCCACCTGATCTTTGATACTCTCGACCAGCATATGCACCCTGTCGACGGCCAGGACGGACACGCCGCGCTGAGTGAGCGTAAGAGCTGCTTTTTTGCCGAAAATCCCTAAACCTATCACGGCAGCAGTTTTTTTCATGATTTTAAAACCTCCATAGGCGTTATCTTGTATGATTACTAAACCGAACTCAATATTAACCTGCATTTCACGCGTTTTCAGTGGTGCATCTGTGGCAAATGTCAAACGCCGCTGTATTCTTATACTGCAAGTGCAGACTTTTGCCGCAGATGCGCCGCTGAAGACGCGCCCGGTAGGGTAAACCGCCGTTTGAGGACATGATCGTACACACTGTGAATTTTTAAAGTCTCTAAAATGACACTTAAAAGGTTGATTATCAATCTGTTATACTAATTCTTGTAGTTGGTTTATGAAATGCAGGTTAAAACTTATCCAATAATCATCTTTGCTTCCGGATAATCGATCTGCACCTGGCGGGTAGGGCGCACAAGAACCAGAAAAGTCAGCGGGCCCACCCTCCCTATATACATCAGCAGCGTAATAACCAACTTACCAGGCGAGGAAAGTTCGGCCGTCACCCCCATCGACAGACCGACGGTTCCGAAGGCCGAAAAACTTTCAAACAGCAGCTCGATCGGCGGATGCGGCTCAATAGCGCTGAGGAATGCAAACACCGCCATGACTACAAGCAGACTGCATCCAACCAGTGCAACGGCATCGTAAACCATCGTCTCCGATATCCTGCGTCCTGAAAGAACGACCCGGCTGCGGCCGCGGATGACGGCCCAGACTACTGAAGCGAGAACCACCGCAGTAGTAATCTTCACCCCGCCGGCCG
>PUNP01000500.1 GCA_003551785.1 Candidatus Brocadiaceae bacterium
GAGCTTTTGAAGCTTACTTGCTTGAGGAATACTCCGGTGTCAGGAAAGAAAACGTAGAAGTCTATGCTATTGAAATAGCCGACATGCTTGATGTTGGTGATATCGACACCGTATTGCAAAAGATGCAGCAGTTTTTCGTCAACATCCCCTACGACATTCAGATAGCCAACGAAAAATACTATCAGACCATTTTCTACATCATTTTCCGGCTGATCGGCCTGTTCATCGATGCCGAAGCGCGCACCGCCACCGGGCGCATCGATGCCGTAGCGCAGACCGAAGACTACGTGTACGTTTTTGAGTTCAAGCTTGACAAAGAGCCGGAGGAGGCCATTGAGCAGATAAGAGAGAAGCAATATCACAAAAAACATCTGGACTCGGGAAAAGAGATCATGCTCGTCGGCGCGTGCTTCAGCACCGAAAAACGCAACATCGCATCATGGAAAATCGAAAAGGTATGACTGAGTGATTACGGCATGAACAGGGGACATCATGGGATTTTCGGAAAAGGAGATACCAGTTGGTTGTTGCTGGTTGTTAGTTGTTGGTATGTTACAGTGATTTAAGCTGTTAAGTTGTTGAGGAACGTCGAAAAATCAATATCAATATTACGCTTAAAAGTTTTTTCCGTTTTGCCATTGTCTTTGTCGTTCTGTCGTTGCTTAACAGCTTAACTCAACAGCTCATGAGCTTACATTATAACATCCGCAAAGTTGAAGGACCACCGATAAAAACAGGAGAATGACCGCACAATGTTAAAACCACAAAAAGATCATACTCAAATAGAAGGCACTTTCCCGCATCTGGCTGTTAAGGCAGGACACCAGCCCGCCCGCAGCGAAACCGGAATCGGCGCACTAATGCCATGGGCTGACCGGCTCTGGATGATAACCTACGTTGCCCACAAAGCCCGGTCCGGAAGCGACACCGGTCTGTTTTTTATCGACGACAGCCTGAAGATAACACAACACGAAGCAAGCCGTGTGGGAACATATGCCAACCGCCTTATCCACGCCGAATCCGATCAGCTTATAATCGGGCCACATGCCATCGATACGGAAGGGAATGTACGGACCTTTGAATCCCTGATTGACGTTCGCCTGACCGCTGTCGCCCGGCACCTTACCGACCCGGAGAACATGGTATATTTCCTCGGAATGGAGGGAGAGTTTATAGAGGCCGATGTCCATACTCTTGAAACAAGAATGCTGTTTGACCTCTGTGATGAACTGGAGATTGATCAAGCGCCGCATTTTAAGGATGCCTACACCGACCACGGCCGGGTCGTCGTAGCAAATAACAGCTATTACTCCAGCGATTTTGAAGGCGGGGAACCCGCCGGACGACTGGCCCAATGGGACGGCTCCGACTGGACGATAGTGGCCCGAACCCAGTTCAATTCCGTTACCGGACGCTGCAACGGCTCCCTTGGACGCGCTATATATGCGTTCGGACAGGACGCGGCATCCGCCCTGATGTATGTGTTCCTCCCCGATACCGGATGGAAAACATATCGCCTACCGAAAGGGACTTTCACTCAGGATCATGCCTGGACAACTGAGTGGCCCAGGATGCGGGAGGTGGAGTCCGAGCGGTGGCTCCTTGACGCTTCGGGAATGTTTTATGAACTGCCGGCCATGACCTACGGAAACGCCGTCAGGGGGCTGACTCCCATCTGCCGGCACCTGAGAATCATCCCTGATTATTGCTCGTGGAACGGACTGCTGGTGCTGGGCGGTGACCAGACGACGCCTATCAATGACAGCAACCCCTTTGTCGGACAGCCGCAGGCCAACCTTCGGTTCATGCACACCGACGACCTGTGGCGCATGGGCGGCGCACCAGCCGGCTCCGGGGGGCCGTGGTGGGAGGAGGAAGTTCAAGGCGGAGTAGCATCCGATCCGTTCCTTATGAACGGATTCCGTGACAAATGTCTGCACATCAGCCACGAAAACGGCGGAAATTTGCGATTTCAGATCGAGGTGGACTTTCAGGGTACAGGCGTCTGGCACCAGTTGGAAGAGATTGAAACAAACGATGGCTACGCGTGCCATGTGTTTCCGTCCGGATTCAGTTGTCACTGGGTAAGGCTCGTATCCAGTTCTTCCTGCACCGCGACCGCCCAGTTTGTTTACACCTGATTGGTTTACGGTTTGGTTTAACCAAGTCAAACCTTTTAATAGAAAGGACTTACGCTTATTTTGAGTGCGATTTATGCCCTTAGCGGCGTTTTTGATGGGGGGGTTTGGAGCTGTAAGGGATTTTTGCCTTAGGCAATCCCGTGTGTCCCCCCCCTTTGTATTCCCTTTTTGCAGAAGGCCTTAACCACGTTAAACCTTCTAGCTACCCGGCCGAAATGGTGCAACATAAGTTGTATAGCCAGGCAAGAGGACTGTCATATGTATAGCATGCATCCCTGCGTGCGCTTTGACAGGCAAGATACCTGTCATACATTGCACGCATCCCTGAGTGCGCGCTGGACAGGCAAGATGCCTGTCATACATTCCGCCTGCACCTTTTCGGCCAACCCCTGGGAGAAACAGTTTTACAGCGGACAGTCAATGACGCATTTTTCTTCTATGCACGGGCGTCCTTTTGTCCCTTCCGTCAATTTTCTTATAGTTATAGGTTATCGGTATCTGCGTCAGATTCCACATTGTTTCTGCATTCCACCGGCAGCAGCCACCTTTTTCGGTGGATAAATTCGGGGTTCTTAAATTCCTGTCCAGCTTTACCCCTGCCTTCCAGATGGTTGAAACAGCTCCGCATGCACCCGCGGCTGCCTTCAATCCCGTAACTTCCGCCCGTCCCCCATTTCTGCAGGTAAGCGTGCCCGGGTATCGTATATTGGTCGGGGTATTGGGCCGATCCCGCCCAGGTAGATTCGGATACGGAAAGTTTCCAGGCAAACCTATAGGCCGAGCCCTCCGACATGTTCTGTTTTTTGACGTCAATGTTCCAGCCGGGAAATGACTTATGGATGAACGGCGAAACGGTCGAATCGCCGCCGTGATAGGAAAGCGTGCACTTGCCCATATCGACATCACCCCACTCATATTCCTTATCTTCAATGTTAATCTTAACTGTCTTTTTATCCTTTATATGCGGGATGGCATCGGGGGCACAGCCCTCGACGCAGCGCATGCAGCGGTCGCAGACAGACCCCGGTTCAATCAGCGGGTCGGGCTCCAGTTCCATGTCGGTGATGATGGCAGCCAGACGCTGGCGCGGGCCGAATTGCGGAGTTAAGAAAACTTTTGACCACCCCATTTCGCCGATTCCGGCGGCTGTGCCTGCTATTCTTATTGCAAGGTGGACATCGGGGGCCGGTGCACCGGACCGCAGCGGCTTTCTTTCCGGCTGTTTTTCGGGTACACCAGGATAATACGGGATGGCTTCATAACCGGCATCTTCTATAAAGCACGCTGTCTCATAAAGCGGCAGTTGCAGAAAATGTGTGTTCAGCAGCCCGTGATATCCGAATGTCGTATAAGAGGGCCAGTAGGTGCCTTCTTCAATACCCCTCCAGGTTCCCCTGACGATCCGGCGGCCCACGACAATAACGCTTTGAGCCTCCGGATAGATAGCGGCCGGATGCATGCGCTCCGGCGCGCCCTCAAAGCGCTCAATGTTCGCCATGCCGATGAGGTCCAGTCCCCTGCTGAACGCAAAGTCCTTTATCTTTTTTTTTGTTATGTTATTCATTGGAAAGAGTCTCTTTTTATTAAGACGATTTTAGTGGGCCATTCCACTTAGGATTGGGAGATACGACTAAACCTCAGAACCTGTTTTTTTCCATACCGGCCGGTTCCTGAACGGTGTTTTAAAGCTCGCAGCGATTTTCCCGCGTTGCTCCAACTCCTGATAGACCGACCGTCCGCAGAGCGCAGCGATCCGGTCGGGGGATCCCGAAGGATGATAGCGATTTTTAATGGCGCCGTTTTGGCATTCATTGCAGCGTTTGACATCAACGGCGGCTATTCGCATTTTCTTTCCGCCGATATCAAGCACCCGCTCATTGTCTGGGTCAATCGCACCGAGAGGACAGAAACCGGGATATTTATCCTGAAAATCACAGAGATTCTCCTCCCGTATCGGGTCAGGCTTCAGGTTAGCGTCGGTCAGTATGATCTGCACCCTCTGGCGGGTGCCGAATTCAGGGGTCAGCAGGAAACCACCGTAATCGATTTCCCCCAGTCCGGCTCGCACGGCCGCCTGGTCGACATCGATCATCACGTTCGGTGCCGCCCTGTCGGGCGCTACCGGTATTCCCATCGGTTCTGTTTGTGTGGGTAGGTTTTGCACCGGAACCGCTTCATACCCGTTATCCTCAAGGTATTCCGCCAGATTATAAACGGTTGCAGCGATAAAACGAGTATCAAGCCAATCATAACCATATAAATTATACAGACCGAACTGAGTTCCCTCCTCGGCGCCGCGCAGAGAACCGCGCGTGATGCGCCGCCCGAGAACGATGACCGAGCGGGTTTCGGGAAATATTTGCGAAGGGGCTGCTTTTTTCTCGACATCACCGAACCGATCGATGGACGCGATACCCACGATATCCGCGCCGAACTGACGAGCCGCATCCTTGACATTTTTTGCGGTCAACTGCATTGGATCAGACATTTTTTCTTCTCCTTGTGTAAAGTAAAAATAAAAGTCTCCCTGCTCTTTTTCTCAGAAAATCATACCAGCGATTGTGCTGCATAACCAAGAGTAAAACTGATTTTCTCCGCGCTTGATGTAGGTTTTGACGCACTTAATTACCTGATATTCCAGGCGTTTTCACGTGTTCGGTTGATTCATTCACACTTTCCAATATTTTTAAAATACCTTCCATATGGCGCTGCATTGTAAATTGACGGCCTAAAGCTGCAGCACTGGTACTGATCTTTTCATCTTTTCCAGTACCCTGCATATCCATAAAAGATTGTACAGTCTGCGCCAGCTGGTCCAGAGAATGAAATACCGCGCCCATCGGCTGATCAAACAGTAATTCCGTCAATCCGCATTGATTCGACACCACAACGGGAAGGGCGCACGCCAGCGCTTCAAGGATGATATTCGGGGCGGGATCATAGCGTGAAGCGGCAATACACAGATCAGCCGCAGCGTAATATCTGTGTATCTCATCAGTATAACCGCAGAAAATTATACGGTCGTCGAGTCTTTTCCCCACAATAGAACTCAGATGTTTTTTGTTTGCACCGACTAAAACAAGCCGGAGCCGTCTATCGGGAATGTTTTCCAGCATGCGAACTACTCTGTCAATCCCCTTCCTTTTGATATTATCACCTATAGCCAGACAAACGAAATTACCGCTGCAAAGCCCTAATTCCTTACGCGTTGAACTGCGATGCATCTTACACACTGCCGGAGAAAAGACCTCCGTATCAATGCCGTTATAGACCAGGCTGATAGATTCCCGCGGGACGTGAAAATATTCAATAATCTGGCGGCGCATTGATTCGGAATTGACGATGACCGATTGAGGCGGAGCGGACATCAGCTTTCGCTGCAGGTGTATCTTGACCTGGTTTTTAATGAAAAGCTTATCGAAAAATGAACCATAATGATCAATCTCAGCTAAGGCAATGCCGGCTCCGGCGCGATAGACATCGCCAAAAGAGACGTATTCCGTGGAAAAAACGAGGTTGAAATCGCTTGTGCACGTAGAAACAGCCCGTCGTGCATTTTTATTGAAGCTTAGATAGCGCATCCATTGAGGAAAACGCGTATACGGAACGCGCACGCAATCCAGCCCATCGATATCCCGAATATCGGAGTCAAAAGCGGTTGAAAAAGCCGTTATTTGTACATTATTACGGACCAGACCGGTAATCAAGCGTCTCAAATAACGCTCATGACCACCGCGTTTAGCTTGTAGATATCGGCATACGAGTGCTATGTGCATCATCATTCTCCAGGCATGTCATACGGAAAAGCACGATGTTGTATGTCCAGGGGCGCGGCCGTAAACCCGGCTCGTAGTGGACGCTTTCAAGCGTCCCGGGGGGCACGTAACAATTTCCGGACTCCGGAGCCCTTGAAAGGGCTCACTACGAACCTGTTATAGTCTTTTCGGCCAAGTCCCTATGGTGCGCGAACAACTATTTGGGGCGCTTTCATCAGCCCCGTCGGCACTAACTGATAGCCGTCATACCATCTTTCTTCACCGGTTGTGAACTCGGCCGGGCCGGTCCAGTTCGGCCATTTTTCATTTATATGCAAGGGACCGTGACTGTTGCGGCGATGCCCTATGATCTCAATGCCGAGTTCAAAAACTTCAGACTCCAACTGGTGTATAAGGTCGGTTATATCCACTTCATGGGGAGCCCAGGCGGTGACACCGGCAGCAATGCCATTGATGTGTATCCTGGCCGCCACGCCCCGATAATCTTCCACTTTTACGAACACTTTTTGGTCCTTTTCAAGGGTCGGAACCGGCACATTCTGCCTGTAGCAAGCCGAGCCGGCAAAGAAGTTGAGTCCTCGCCCACACCAATCACCTAATTTTAATTTCGTGGGCTTCTCGATCACTTCCACATCCGTATTATCCACCCGGGTTCCAAAGTCACCCAGCAGGTAAACGATTTCAAAACCGCTGAATTCCGGAACGTAATCTATAGACAGTTCAAGTCTGTTGACGCCGGTCTTCAGGAAGGCGGGGTCCACGGGCAATGTTTGCAAGCTTTTGTCGACCCACCATCCGCAAACAGCTTCCGATTCGATGGGGTTGCCATTGAGGCGGATATGAAATTCCGAAGGCTGTTCAATGGCTAATTGCAATGCACCATTGGGGAGATGGTCAACATGAAATTCATACATTAACCTTACATGTGTAGAAGCGGAATGAGTTTTCCGGCGTGCCCAGGGCTGTACCATACGTCCGCCACGGGGTTCTATGCCCATTACCTCTCGGACTGCGCGATCGACTCTCAGAATCTCTTCCGGCCCACTCCACCCCCCATCGTTGATAGTATAAACTGGCCTGTCGAGGACTAAACAATTGGGCTCTGACAATGATATTCCCCATTCTACAGGTGCAATAGTTTCTGTTTTAACATCCTGATAAACAGGACTAGCAGTGACACTGACATTTTCATCTTTTACCTTCGGCACGAGGAAGATACGGCTTGCAATCCGGGGTAAATCCGTTTTGATGACCCAGCCGTCGGGGCCTTTATCGGCTTTGGCTGGGAAATAATCTCCGGTTTCCGGATCGAGTTCAAGCGGTATGCCCTCGCCTAGCAGTCCCGATATCCTGACATCCGCAAATGCAGCCCCTCTTTCCCGCGTAAGAAAATCCTGATCCCAGGCATCAGGTATGAAGCCGGTATTAGCGACAAAAAGATAGAACGCCTCATCGTCTTCTTTAAGCAGGTACATCACCTCATTCAATTCCGAACCTTCGGGGCCGGCAATGGAGAGTCGTCTGCAGCTCTTACCTGCTTCATCGATCAACTCCCGGCTCAGTGAATCAACGGAATACGCAATTTCAGACGTTTGGGCTGCATCCTCTGAAGGCAATGCATCCACGAATTGCGGCGGTGCTCCAACAAAAAAAACGGAACCGCCCGATTGAATGAATTGCTTCAACAGATCAAGAGTAGAGGAACGTATGGTTTTAAGGGGCGGCACAACAACGGCTTTGTAGTGTGCCTGTCCGACGCTCAATATCGCCTCATCACCATCATTTTTTATCTCGGAATGACGGGCCAGGATGTCTTCATCGCCGAAATCAAAATCGATGTGTTCGCCTAAAAGAAATGCAGTCAAATCGTATAACATCGAGTCGATGTCGGCAATTGAATTTTGATTCGTTTTTTCATTACTGTTCAAAGCCCAGACGCTTTCCAGTGGGTGGATCACAAGCAGGTCTCTGACCTCTTTCCCCCGGCTCATAGCGGCATGAACCCGGGCAAAATACCCCTCGACAGTATCATAGAGGTTCCACCAGGGGGACTGGTACGAGATGCTTGCCGGATAGTCGCGCTTGGCCTGCCCCAGCATCGTATACCAGCTCAGGTGTTGGCAGCGCAGGTTGATTCCACAGGCGGCCTGCCAGTCGCCGATCGCTTTATGCCCCTCAAAAGACAGGTCCCAGCCGGTGCATCCGTTCGTCTCTGAAAGGCGGTTGGGGCGGCCGAACTGATGGGCGGCCGAAGTACACTGTTTGGCTGTGAGTAACGCACGGCGATGTTCCGTTAAAACATCTATACCCGGCGCCTGCATGTACTCATAAAAACGCATGGCACTGCCGGCGACCGCCGTCTGCTTTGCCGGGGTGTCTTCTTCAAGCACATGACCGGTTGACTGCACGCCGTTTTCCTCACACCATTCTCCAACCTGTCGGGCGAACGCGTCCACAAACAGGTATGTGATGCAATCGTAATAATGATACCTGACCTGGGAGATTTCTTTTTGATCCAGATTAAAGAAAAGCTCGACGAGATGCGGCATCAGATCGTAGCCGTATCGCTGCTGAAAGACCTCCGGCAGAGTTTTAGTCCAGGGGGCCTGTATTTCAGTTTTATGACCATAATTCGGTTCGTCAGTAAAGATCCCGGGCACAAGATTCCCAAAATGCTCGCCTATCTCCCGCTGATAAGTTTGATGGGTCACCTCGATGAATTTATTCACCGCGTCGTGATTCATCGTATCGAGATAAGTTTGCCCGTTGTACCATGGGGAGGGTTCATCGGCCTGGATTGAGAAGGTTATCAGGCTTTTTTCATCCTCAATATTTTTTTGGGCTTGCAGATCATAGGGCTTCACATCCGAGGCGGCATAGCCGTCTATTACCGCCGTAAAAGCGGCCAAAACGCTGGTGGTATCCTGCAATTCTTCGGGTGAGCCGGCAATTTCCATGACGAGATGTTTGGATCGGAATTCAGGATTTACCGTGACAAGTCCGCCGGCGGCACCGCTTGGCCAACGGTCTTCATCATAGAGCCAGGCTTCCATATCCTGTTTACTTGCCTCATCCACACACGCCTTAACGCATTCAAACCAATCCTCGCCTAAATATTCGGTATCGAGTCCAACCCGGCTGTGCATAAAAAAACCGCCCAGCCCCATTTTTTTGAAAACCCGTATCTGCCGGCGTAGTTCTTCCGGGTTCAGCTTACCATTCCATGCCCAAAACGGTTTACCACGTTGAGTTTTTCCGGGACACTTGAATTCTTTCCAAAATTGCTTATCCATATTTACCTCATATACAGAACCTGCCGCACAATAATTCCCCAACCCAACCATTGGATGGGACATCTGCATGAGCAAGGCGGTCATTTCCCTTACTCACATGCATATTACATACTAAAAGACTTTTTGTCAAACTCTGGGGCTTTATTTGGGTTGGCGTCGTTTGAAGTTTTCGGTCAATATACGTTACGGGGATTTTTTATGAAAAAGTGAGTCGTCCAGTTAGGGTGCGGGAATGGACCGTAGAAGACGGCTTTCGGTATGTAATGATCATGTTCATCGCGTCATCAGATCCAGCAGAACGCCGCTGCGGCTCTCAAAAAACTCCTCGCCGTCGCTCAGGTTCCAGCGGCGCCACAGCGAAGAAGCTCTCTGCTGCCATTCTGTGATTCTGCTGATTATGCGGGAACGACCGCTGCGCTGTGTATCGAGCATATGGCCGTCGGCTCCTCTGTAGAATCTGGTGGTTTCAAGTGATCTGCGGCCGACCATGGAGGCAAACGCGGCGTTCCGGAGGGCGGCGTATTCCACCGCAAGCTCCCACCAGGTCCAGCACCTGCTATCGAGCTCGCACGAGGCGGCCCCGGCCCTCTGGCGTAGTTCCTCCCGCAGGGGCTCAACATCCTCATCGTCGGCCAGCAACCCTCGACTGTAGATTGCCGCATCAACGCGATCCATAAGGCCCGCGAGGTGATTTTGATGGCTTTCGCCCGAATCGGCGGCATAATCCATCAGCGGCAGCCATCCTTCCAGAGGGCCGTAAAGCGGTCGCAGCGTACTGGCACGCGACCAGCAGGTATGGATCAGTCCCGGCACCGCACCCGCCGATAGCTGACGATGCCATATATCGATGTTCTGAAGACGCTGCCGTTGAAACCCGCCTCGGCGAAGCTCTCATAGGGCGCCTTCTGCAGGTAGGGGGCGCTCAGGAAAAGGGGCTCGCCGTTCACATAAAGCGTTGGCCGACCGTTACAGTCCTCTATACGTACTTTTGGATAAACCACTATATTATTATTCTCCGCTACAAATATCCTTTAAAGAACATGATAAAATTTGTTTGACTGCTAAAGATTGAGCAGCGACTTACAGGCTTAGCCAGCACTTCAATGCTCACCAGAGGCGCGCCGTGCCTCTTTTACAGTTTCTTCTATAAGAGCGGGAGTTACCCGGTCCCACTGCTCAGGCTCGAACGTTTCTTTCTCCTCATCACTCAGCCAGGGCGGTGGCGCATCGAGATCAACATTCCTGGCGCCGTCGATAAACTGACGCAAAAGAAACCAGTGCACCATGCGGGTGTCGCGTATCTGATAGGCGAACCTGACGAGTCGCTGGAGCGCCTCCTCCCTCTGATCGCCTTCCGCTCGCCGGTTGGCGCACCACAGCTGGACGTAACGGGTATACAGCAGCAGGTCGTTTATACGCGAAAGAACAGCTTCATCTCCCCCGGCAAGCTCCCGTGCCTCGAGCAGAATCCCGTACATGCGCACATACCGATCCTCGAAATACTCCAGTGATCCCGGCCTTAACTCTCCTGCCGTTTCCGGGTTGCGGCTGTTGTCCATCAGAATGTAAAACTTTCGCATCGGCTCGGCTGCCGGTCCGAAGGACTTATCAAGAAAATCGTCCTCAACGGCCTGGACGTCCGCCTCCGTATCCCAAAGCAGTCTCGCCGCCACCAAGTGGCCCAGTCCGTTCGGGCCCCAGGAACTGCCTGATTCGGCGCTCATCATGCGTGCCCCGAGATCGTGAAATCTCGGTATGGTCTTCCCGAGCAATTCCAGGTCGCCGCCTTTCATACGGCCGGGCATGCTCATGTGCCACTGCGTTATCCCGTAGTATTCATACACCCCCACCACCGACGCCTTTTCACTCCAGCCGGCAAGGCGCTCCCTGAACGGTATATTGCCGCTTAGCTGAGTAGCGCACTGTACAGCGATTTGCGGGTGAACTTCGATCTCCGGCGGTTTGGCATGATGAGCGTAGGCAAGAACACCGATCCATTTATTTGGATGGGTCTCTTCAAGCCCTTCGGCCACCTTGTTGGCCAGGTGAATCATCCGGGTGGACGGCGTGCCGAGTTCGGCGCATTCCTCACACTCACACCACCCGTAACCGTCGGTAGGCTCCATCGAAACGCTCAGGCTGTGAGGGTTGTTATCCAGCCAGTGGCGGGCGTAATCCAGTGCGAGCTGCTGAACGTTCGGGCTCGATATACAGAGCTTCCAGCCGCGCCTTTCGCCGTCCACGAGAGCGTAATATTCCGGGTTTTCCTCGAACTCCTCCTCGTGGAATCTTATAATCCCGTCGTACATATGATGGGTATGGATCGGCGATATTTTCCAGCGGTCATCCATATCGGGGCGGAAATCGGTCTGCCATCCGTGGTGACTCATGCGGTTTCGGAAGCTCCATTCCGGAGTCATGGCGCCCCAGAGTCGCCGGTCGAAATAATCCGGTTCCTCTTCCTCATCAAGCGACAGCACTACTTCCGCATCGCTCAGATCCGGTATGACCTCCCAGTTTTCATTCGGGAAAAAATACCGGTAGCCAAGATGGTGCAGGATGTCCCATACGCCGTATTCCACGGCAAGCTGAGTAGTTCCTATCACGGCTGCGCCCTCGGAGTGGCTTATGAGCACGTAGCGCTGGGCCCGGGCGAGGTCCTGATCCTCCTCCCATTGCGGCGGCAGTTTGTCGCCGAATTTTTCCTGCAGTGCCGGAAAATCGTCGGCAAACCCCACGGCCAGTCCCGAAGCCCCGTCTCCTTCCGCAACTTCCGCGGGCGAACCCGTCATTTGCCCGAGCATATCGGCCAGGTTTTTTGCCGACTGCCGCACCGATTCGTCAGCATTCTCGGCCACCACTACCTGCCGGAGCAAACTGCCGTCGCGGGCAATCACACAGGGGGCAGGCTCCGAGCCGGCTGCCGAAGTCACATGAAGAACCATCACCGCCGCACAGAGAAAAGCAAACCATCCGTTTCTAATCCGCATTACAATCATAACTCCTCCTCCAGTAAAAAGAATCTGCTTTAATAATTTCCATTCCCAAATTTTTACTAAAATGTGTGTACCTGAACCCAGCAGTTTATGCATTAATCTCCGAATAACTGAACACCATAATCTTCCTCGAGGATCGCTCTAACTTCGGATGCATCATGAGGGTCATAAAAAGTATAACCGGCCCATGACGGGGTTCGGGAAGAACCATCGAGCATAACCATATTCTGACTTTCTCCGGGATGCTCAGTTAACAGAGATCCCGGCTGATTATAGTAATAATTAGGGCGACCGTCATAGCCGGGCGGCCTGCCGACTTGCTCTGTAAACCAGAGGATTGAGCTCGTATCACCGGGAGTGCACTCACGGTCTCTATGAGGGACTCTATCCTGCCTTACCATTGTACGACCCGTGTCGGTTTCGCCAAAGGCTAAAGTAGTCCAGTAATGGCCCGTTATCCAGCCCGAGGCTGGAGCACTCCGAGCCCAGAAAAGCCGTCCCCGGTCAGCGTAATAGTCCGCATTGGCATCTGGAACCCGGGCGGAAGGACAGAAATACAGATTCTCATTTGGTCCATGGTATCGGGGATCCATTTTGGTGAAAGGCTGATCGACATAATCCGGAGACATCACATTATTAAAAAACATGCCACTGTAGCCGTTCGGCGGCCAGTAGCCGTAGTCGTTCGCGTAATAGACTCCGGCAAAATAAAACTGCCTCATTCTGTTCATGCAGGAGGCCTGCTGAGCCATCCCGCGTGCCCGCTCCAGCGCCGGCAGCAGCATCGCCGCCAGAATCGCGATTATCGCTATAACCACCAAAAGTTCTATCAGCGTAAACTTCATCGTCTTGTGCATGAAATGCAGCATCTTTAAACCTCCCTAAAAAAAGTAAAAAAAATGCGGTCACTTACTGCGCCCATATTATCTGCAAGCGCGAGTCGGTATCCGGCAGGCATATACAATCAAAACCATAGACTGAGGTCAAGTGCCATGCATTGTTTTTTTTCTTTCCAAAAGCGCCGAAAGACAATAATAAGCAAATTCCACAACCTCAGGTGCAACCGCGCCCCTCCCGGGGCGCATTAATTTTTTTTCATTTATTACCCCTGGTTAAAACCAGGGTCTACCTAACTTCGCCCCGTCCGGGGCGAAAACAGAGACCTTGCCCCAGACGGGGCAAAGTACGGTAGCCTCGGGTTTCAACCCGAGGTGATGATTCACAGGTATTTTTGCGCCCTGAAAAGGCGCGGTAGATCGTTGCGTATTGGCTATTGTGCCCTTTTCGGCCCTCCTGAAATGTTTTAAGTCAGATATAATTAATTCCTTTTTTTACTTTGATCTCCTTCTTGTTCCCATTATGCCGGACTATCAGCCTGTATTCTCCATTGCTTTTCGCAATTAATTCCGAAATTTCTTTCGTATGCTCTTCAAACTTTATGTTTAAGCTTGTGCATATGCTGCCGAAATGCAAATTTCTAATGCCGTGCTCTTCAAAAAGCTTTATATCCCAGACAAGAGCATTTTCCGGTGCGTTGACGTAAAAGCCAAGGACATTCTCGATCAGAATATTGATGATATTACAAGCCCATCCACCGAACTCTTCCCGAACCCCGCCGAGTTTGTCCGGAGCTGTAATCTTGTGAGAAGCCGGACCGGACGCTTCCGGTGCATAGCATTCCCAAAGTGATTGCGGAAAACTTTCAAATTTTTCGTAAGTATCATACACACCGTCAAGCGTTTTGATAGCGAGAGCAAAAGCCTCTTCCTGGAAGCCGTTTTCATAGAGGGTTCTTATTACAAGATACGACATGTTGATCCAGACGCCGCCGAGCCAGTATTCCCCCAGCGGGTTGTATCCGTTTTCATCCTTTGCCACGGTGGGAAGGGGCATGGGGTCGGTCATAAAACAGTGGGAGTTCAAGAGTGTTTTTTTGACGAGTTCTTCGGCACACTCATGTTCGACCAGCCCGGCGGCCATGGGCCATATACCGCTCAAAGTTTTTCTCGTGAAGCGGCTATCTTTTGTCCTGCTGCAAAACCATTTTGCTGCATCATTCCAATGCAGCCGGAGCAGTTTTTTTCTTTTCTCCTCCCAGCGGCCCGTGTACTGACGTTCAACATCCTCTTTACCGAGCGCCCCGGCAATGTTCGCGATGCAGCGGGCGGCGAGGGCCTGCTGCGCATACATATCAACATACCAGTGAATCGCATCCTCACCCTGCTCCCAGTTTATATTATCCCACCCGGAACCACCGGCATTCCAGCGATAAAGCCCGTTGTCCTTCTTGAAGGTACTATCGACAAACTCATAATGCAGCATCAGATGGGGCAGCACATCCTCCAGGCGCTCTTTGTCAGCGGTCATCATATAATGGCCCCATTCCGCCCAGGCAAACAGAGGAGGGTTCACGGATTCAAAAGTCGGCTCGGTCAACGAATACCAGGACTCGAAGGTCTTTGTCCAATAGTTTCTCGGAATATACCCGTTTTGCTGCTGAAGGGCGTAGAAATTGTCGAGGGTCTTCATGCATGGATGAACGCCCTGAATGGATGCATAGCGCTGAAAAAGCGAGCAAAAGCAGGAATCCCAGACATACGTTGTATCGTTGTCGGGGTAATCGTTATAGGCAAAGCGGGACGGAAGCGCTTCTGAAGTCACAATGGACTCCCAGGTCAACTGCCAGGCTTTTTGGTATATCGCTTCCCATCCCGGCCTGTTCGGGACATGAATAGCCGGCAGCATATCCCGACACCAGTCGGTTCGAGATGTTTCCACCTTTTCAAGCTTCACATTTTCGTCATAAACTACCTCAAGTTCATAAAAATAACTTTTACAATTCAAGCTGACAGGAACAGTATCAACATAGGCATTTGACCTTTGACTGGACAAAAGCATCTTTCTTCCACCGGCATCATCCAGCCTGTACAGACGGTATTTTTCAGCTCCGTGGTCGAACCGCCATCGCAGCTCTACTCTGTTAAATCCCTTATTTCGTGAAATCATAGAATATCTTTTATTTAAAAGTTCTTTAGTTTTGGAGAATGCAGGCGAGTTCAGAAGAGAGAATGATCCGGTTCACACCCAGGGAATCCATACGGTGCTGGAGAATATCCACACTCTTAGCGGGGTCCTGCTCACGCATGACCCATCCCCGGGTATGGGGCGGAGTATGACCGTGGGCATCAATAATCTCCACTTCATCAAGGGGTTTTCCGGCTCTGAACCGCTTCCAAAGCGGTTTTTGTTCCAGCATTTTGGGTGGAATTACGGGCTGGTTCTGCAAGGGCTCGATTTGAAGGTAGTCGAGATGCTCGGCAAAGGAAACAGCGGTCGGGAATTGTGGATGTTCATAAGCTCCAGAACCTATGTGCCCATTGATATTAAATAAGGATGCAGTCATCGTAAGCTAACCTTCTATTGCAAGAGGTATTTTATTATCTAAAACTCCAAAAGAACATTGTAACTATGCTGCCGGGGTCTTATTGTTACGGTTTCCCGTTCAGCATCATCGCCGCTGCATGCAAATCCGCGATGCGGGCGATCGGGCAGCCACAGGCGCCTGGGCCGATAGCGCTCCAAACTGTCAGCGTCCGCCCGCTGCATATCATTCATTTCGTTTTTATATCCCATATCAGGTATTTAACACGAACATTTCACGCATTATTAGGACTAACTGCACCCGGGCGCCTCGCCCCAGTCCGGAACTTCGAGCATTTCTCCCTCCTTAAGGGCAGATTTATGCGCCATGACGCCCATCGCCATGAACCTGACGGCCATCCATACGTTGACCGCCGGCTGCCGGCCGGCGGCTATGGCATCGACGAATTCATGAACCAGGTAGGGGTGCGATCCGCCATGACCCTGGGGAGTGAAATCCATATTTTGCAGATCAGTCTCATCCGCTTCCTGGTTTTCCGCCCGCTTGAACGCCTCCTGAACGGGTTCTGGCAGCGGATCGAACATGTCTTCTGCTGTTAGTTCCAGGCATTGTGGGTGCGGCGGGTTATCGACATCTATGTCTCCGGGATCGGGCCGTTCAATCTCGAACCATCTGTCTTCTGAAAAAGAACCGCGGGTGCCCATAATACGAAAAGTTTCTCCTTCCTTTCCCAGGGACCCCGGCGTTTCACGCATTTCCGCGATCCGGACGGAGGCGCCGTTGTTCATTGTGAACAGAGCTATTTCATTAGAAAAAGCGTTCTTTTCAAAAAAAGGGTCGCCGGTACTGTTACGGTAACCGCAGGCAGTCACTTTTTCAGCATATGTATTCATCACCCAGACCGGGCCGCTGGTTGAATGCGTCGGATAATGCATGGGGCCGCCTTCCTTTTTATATTTCCGCGTCATTTCCAGCCATTCCCGACCGCTTGAACTGCTGGTGCGGTCGCGCTGCACCTGGCGCAGGTTGCAACCGCTGTCGACATCATGGCAGTATTCACCCTCTGCATAGACATAGTCACCAAAGGCACCTTCCGCCGCTTTACGCCTGCAAAACATCGCCTGCGGGCGGTAGCAGGTGGTTTCGCCGAGCATATACTTCATACCGGTCTTTTCACAGGTTTTCACCAGGCGGTCACACCACTCCAGTATCTCATCACCGTGCGGCACACCGATGATCGGAACGGCGCTGTACACATGCTTGCCGCTTTCCATTGCCTGAATACACTGCGGTGCGTGGAGCCAGGGCTGAGTTATAATGACCAGTGCGTCGATATCACTGTCACAGATCGCATCAAGATCGGTATATGTATCGCCTGCTCGCAGCTTGTCGCTGTAAAAGGGATCGTCGGCAAACTGCCTTACCCGTTCAGGTTCACGATCACACAGAGCAACCCTGTCCACAAGCGGATGAGATTTAAAAAGCGGCGCAAACGCCGAACCGAATCTACCAAGTCCTACAAGACCGAGGCTGATACTCATAAGGTAACCTCCTGTTAAATTATAAGTCTATTTATAAAAATCGAGGATGTCCGCCATTAAACGGGCCCTGGCAGGCAGGTCATTTGAATCGCCCCAGGCGCCGCCATGTGCCTTTACACCCGAACCGCCGGCATAAATCGGTATGCCATGCGCTCGCAGCTTGCGCAGCGGCTCCAGCTCACCGTTCAGAGCCGGGTCATCTCCGTGTCCCGCACCGATCATGACAGAGTCAACAAGACCACGTTCAAGCAGCGGTTCGATATCGAATCCCAGCAGGCGGCTGCGGGCGAAATCGCTGTCGGCAAATGGATACAGATGCCGGTGCAGATCGCGCGGCGTATCGATACCCCCGCAGAAAACTCCGTGCCCGTCATTGGTTGCAACCAGATTGCGCCCTGAACGTTCCGGGCCCTGGCAGGGTTCTGCACGGATGTAAAATACAGTTAGTTGACTATTTCTGTGACTGCCGCGCACGGGCGCCAGGTGAAGCCGCCGCCCGGTCAGGTCTGCTGCTGGTAAGGCATACTCGCGAACACCGTGTGTGCTGCCCGGAATTTCACAGTATCCGTTATCGCCGTCCAGCCAGACCCGCAGGGCAGGGTTATGGGCAAAAAAGAGTCTATGCCGGCCGCTCAGGCCGAGATTGAGCACGAGTTCGCCTGCGCTGCTGCAAGCGCCGGTAGCCAGGCCGCGACCGGCAAAAGTGTCCAGTTCGTAATCGAACGTGATCCAGCCCGTACCAGGCCCTTCGGCGGGTTGGAGCCCGCCCTCGATACATGCCGGCAGATCGGTGAAATACAATTGTCCGTCAAGATTCAGCGGTTCAGACATGACTTTTCTTCTGTGAAAGTAAAGCTATTCGCAATTTTCTTTTATGGTATTTTTAAACCTTCTTTCGACCGTTAATGTATGACAGGCACCTTGCCTGTCCAAAGCGCACGCAGGGATGCGTGCTATACTATGAAAGGCCTCTTGTGTTACTATATTTCTTATTTTACATCTTTTCGGCCAAGCCCCTGGTGAGTATGTTTACATAATACCCAGTTTAATCAGTTCTTCGTTCAACATCTCCATTTCCTCGTCGGCCAGGCTGTAGTACGGTGGTTTGCGCCAGCGTTTGCAAATCCCCGCCAATTCAAAAACGCCGCAGACATGCCGGTATTCCCTTTTCACCGGCGCCAGCATCAGGTCAGAAGGGACCAGTCGGGTTCACCTTCAGGATGGCTCAGCGGCCCGTAGGCATTACGCACGATTCTTCGCTGCTGGTCAAACCAGCCTGTGTATTCCGATGCCGGTGGAAAAGAATCGTTTCGCGCATCCAGCAGGCTTTTAAGTTCTGCGCGCATGCGCTGCAGCAGCTCCCCTGCAGGGTTTTCCTCTGCCAGATTATTTTGCTGGAGAGGGTCTTTTTCGAGATCAAACAGGAGTTCTTCACCGTTCAGATATCTGGCGTAAGAATGGTTTGGGGTGCGGACCCCCCGCCACTCCATACCATCTTCAAGGCCGTTAAGGTCTTTGCTGAACCTCATTGTCAGCGCGGCGTCCTGTTCCCGGGCATCGTCTCTGCCAAGACAGGCAGCGGAAAGATCAAGTCCTTCCACTGTCCGGGGAACCGGCAAACCGCATAAACCACAGAGCGTGGGCAGGATATCGACAGGGGCTATCAAGGTATCGTTCTTACTGCTTTTTTCTATATGTCCGGGCCAGTGCATGAGCAGCGGCACGTGCAGAGATTCCTCATACGGGCAGAGCTTCCTCCAGTTTCTGATACCTTGCGCACCAAATTGTGAGCCATGATCGGAAGTAAATACAAAGAGTGTGTTGTCCAGCCTGCCGGTCCCGGCCAGGAACTCGCGGAGTTCGCCCACCATATCATCTATTGCAAGTATCATGGCCAGGTAATGCCGGTATTGCTCCAGAGAATCTTTCATAACCTCCATCGGTACATTGTCGGGCAGGCTCAGTTCTGCAGGGAGCATATCATAATATTTCTGCGGAGCAAAGGGATGGGGGGTAAAATGGGGCTGATGCGGCGATATGAACAGACAGAACGGATCGTCCTGCACTGAATTCATAAAGTCGAATGCATAGCTGTTGAGCGCATTGGTCTCGTATCCATCCCATACCTCGTAGCTCCAGTCATCAATATTGACGAACCCATCGGTATATTTCGTATGAAAATTATAACCCCGCCAGTATTCAAACCCCAGGCGATCACGCCCCCGCGGGACGTAATCCACTCCTCCGCCGATGGGGAAGGAAGTCTGGGGATAAGAACCTGTATGCAGGTGCCATTTGCCGATCCACCCCGTCTGGTAGCCGTGATGGGAAAAAACATCCCCTATACTTATCTCATCGTGTCTGGAACGCACGGAATTGATGATGTGCCCGGTCGTCTGCGGATGACGCCCTGTCAAAAGCATGGACCGATAAGGTGAACAGACGGCACAGGTGGAGACAGCGTTTGTGAAACTGCCGCCCTCGTCGGCCAGACGGTCAATATGCGGTGTTTCGATCTGGTTCTCACCGAACAGCGGGAGGGAAGCTGCACGCAGCTGGTCGGCGAGTAAAAAAACGATATTGGGCCTGTCCTTCCGTCTGCTGGCTTCACACGTCATACTGTGGCCTCCTGTATATTAAAGTAAATCATCACGTCGGGTTAAAAAACCTGGTGGTTGGCCGAAAAGGTGCAAAATGAGAAGTATAGTAAAACAAGATGCCTTTGATACTTATCGCACGCATCCCTGCGTGCGCTCTGGACAGGTGGGGATGCCTGTCATACTTTCCGGCTGTAGCATTTTCGGTCTTATCGGCCAGGCACATGGTGGCATATTTTCTTTTTGATTGCTGAAGTCAATTACTGCCCGGGAAGGAAGTCCAGCGGATCGGTGCCTTCCTCGTCCCTCATTCTGTCCATATCCACCTCCTCCGCACGCCAAAGCATCGCCGGCATGGTCAGCCCGCCGGTGCCGAGTTCCCTGTGCAGGTCGTTGACCGCTTTAATAACGATGACGTTCTCCCGCCCGGGCTCGAGCACATCGGCGGCCAGGTACTCCCACGGCCGTCCGAACGGAGCGGCCCCTCTGCGCAGGGTTTCAAGGCTATGACCATTGATCCAGACCTCGGCCCTGTTATCCACACTGCCGAGCCACAGGAAGATATGATCCGAGGGATCAATATTCTCCGGGATTTCAACGGACGTCCGGTACCACATGATCGCGTTGTCGCCCTTGTAATACCGCAGGCCCTGATTGGACCAGGATTCGGAGAAAGTGTTCAGTTCCATCCATGAACCGGTACCGATATTCGGCTTCCACAGCCCCAGTTCTTCTCCACCGTCATGGGGGTCGGCCATAGCCAGCCAGCGGTCCGGCAGCGTAGCGATGATCTCGTTGCCGCCAACTGTCCGCTCATACCCCTGCCTGACGATATCCCTCCAGAACCGGTCGATAAAGCCCGGCACGTATCGTGTATTAAGAATAGGAGGCTCATGCTCGGTAGCGGCGGGCACAAACTCCTCATAAAGGCTGTCGAGCAGATCGTTTGCTTGCGCGAAATCAAACTCGTAAATGGCGTTCATCATGGCAAGGTGGGTCTTACCGTAGTCGAAAGCCAGGCGGACCATATCTATTCTCTCTGCTTCGGGCGATCCTTCCTCAACCATCCTTTCCGCCCGGGCAAGTTCATTTTCCATCGCTTCCAACACGTCCCCGGTCAGGATGTGAGGAAAATCCAGAACGTTTCCCGTATGATAGTCGGCATCCTGAAACGCATCTTCGATTATCTCAAAATGTTCGAGCATAGGAGCCGAGGCCGGACCGTACATTCCGTCAAAGAAATCCTGCATCACCTCATCGGGATCAAGATCGACATCCCACATCAGGCGCGAAGCCAGGTAGAGAGACGGACCGTGATAGGCCCAGGCGGGCTTCGCCTCTATACGTGAAGCCAACATCCCCCTCTCGTGAAAATAGGGCAGCTCGGTGGCGGTCTGACGTATCATGGAGAACGGCAAAGACGGGTCAGCGAGATTAAAAATGTATCCCCGGTACATCATACGCGTCCCCAGTTTCTCCCACTCCTCGATGACATCGGCGATGTACTGCCTCTCCCAGCAGTGCTCACAGTCAACGGAATGAAAGCGGCACACGTCGATGGGCGCCAGGACGGGTAGAATGTTCGGGTGGGGTTCCTCACGCACCGGCGCGCGCATGTGAGTGGAGTAGCAGTAAAAGGCAATACCGGCATCGGGATGGTCATCCTCCACGGCCTCGAGCACCTTGTTGAAAAATTTTATGTAACGATCCGTGACTGAAAGTTTACCCTGCAGGGGGTCCATATCATCCGCATCCCAGGGGCACTCCCCGTAGCCGAAACCGTCGAAGGGCCCCATGCTGATGTAGCGCACTCCGTCGTGCTCGGCGATTCTGCCGCCATGGGTGGTGATCACATCCTGCTCTTCCAGACGTTCCCTCACCATATCAACGGTCAGTTCCAGTGTCTCCGGGTGGCTTAACCTCACCTGCCCCCGTCCGTTAAGCATACGCCCTTCCGGCCCTTCAGGTATGGGTATCCCGCCGTGCCTGCCGGCATCAAAACCGCCGTGACGCATCCTGGCCGGCCACTCTTCCGGCATATCGGAGAGCACTCTTCCAGCAAAAGAGGGCACCTCAAGCACGTCCTGCTCAAGCACATAGACGTCAGACCGCTCGGGTATGACAGTGCCTATGTCCCCGGGCATGTACCAGCGCACTCCGAGCTGCTCCAGAAGCTCATAAACCCCGATTAAAGTCCCGTGGTTCATCGGGCAGCGGCTTTCAAGCCCTGCAATGACAACAAGTTTGCCGTCAGCCCTCAGTCGAAAAGCGTGCACTTTATCGGTTTTATCCCTGAGCTCGTCGAGAAAACCTTCGGGCGCGGCATTGCCCAGCAGTATAGCCGTCGTGTCCTCGGACGCCTCGTTTTCAATTGGCAGCTTCGCGCCGGACATCTCTTGTATGTGGTGCTGGAGTTCCCGTGCCGCTTTGTGTTCCATTTCACCGGCTTCCTGCGTAATCACGATAACGGCAGCAGGCGAGCCATTATCAACAAGCGTTACACCAGCTGCCGTTGCAGAACACCCCATGAAAAGCACGGCAGTCACCAGGACAATAACTGTCTTCGCCAAATAAGGAACTGTCTCTTTTGCTTCTGCCGACAGAACTTCAACAGCATTCTGATTCTCCATAGTCTTATCCTCTCTTGAAATTATGTAACAATTTTCATACCTGCTCAAATTTTTCGAATGGATTACGAGCTGTTTGCAGGCTTTTGCGCCATTTTACCGGTACCCGGTTGACACGGGGCGGCTCCTCGCCGCGGCGCATTTGGTCAATCATATTTATTGACTCCTTGAGCACTTCATGCCAGTCATATCCCAGGTGCTTTATCGGGAGGGCAGGCTCAGCGGGCAACGGGAAATTCGCTCGCCCCACCACCTCCACCTCTTCGGGAACATCCACGCCCGCCGATACCAGTCCGGCCGTAGCACCCTCGATCAGGTTGTCATCCGTGATCAACAGAGCATCGGGACGTTCATCCACGGTCCCCTGCATAAGGAGCTGAACGGCGTGTTTGGCCGATTCCGGGTCGCGCCACCTTGCCGACTGATGCCAGTATGGAGGGCTTATCATATCCCGTTTTGAGATAAGACGATACCACAAACGATGATCATAAAAATCGTTGAATCTGAAACTATGCACCAGAACGGCAACCCGGCGTCTGCCGCGGGCGGAAAGATAGTCGAGCGCTTGTTCGCACCACGGCTGCCCTGAGATGTCCATCACCGGCCAGGGTGGCCTCTCCATGTTGACAATATCCACGCGCGGTATGCCGGCAGCGAGACAGGCCGCACTGATGTCCAGCCGGTCAGAAGCCGTGGCGAAGATGAGTCCGGCTACCTTGTGCCTCTCGATATACCGGATCAACTGGTGGCTCTCTTTTGTGCCAGCGTGAATATCAACATGCTGAAAGACGATAATGCGCCTGTCAAGCTCCGCGTTCAGCCGCTGAGCCGCATTGTTCAGGGCATGATAATATTTCGAATGAAAGTAATCCTCGGTGACAATTTCAGGGTCAAACGGGAACACCAGCCCTATGTTGTGGAGGTGGGGCGGGTGCTGCGTTACGAATGAGCCTACTCGCGGCTTCATCTCCACGAAACCATCCTCGACCAGCCGCCCCAATGCCCGCTGAACGGTGACTTTGCTCACACCAAAACGATGCGAAAGGTCGATATGCGTGGGTAGACGCTCCCCGGCAGCCAATCGCCCGGAAACAATCTCTTCGCGTATCCATTCACACACATCTGAAGCGGAACCGTATGATTTTTTATTTTTTCTCCCTTCTTTTACCATTCTACCATTACCCCTTGGCAAATTACAAAATATCGTATCCTACTTATTTCGATTTTAACTGAGTCATAGATATTTGTCAAATCGATTGCTGGCTTATGTAGGGATGTCCCAGGTAGATGCTGCCCCTATCCCGCTTTTCTCGCAAGCCTCCAGTGGTGCTGATGCAATAATGCAAAGTCCACCCTGCTGAATTTTTCCCGCATTTGCCGTTGACTGAAGATTTGTTATACAATAGGGTCTGTAAATAATTATTTTTTATTTACTGTGGTGGTTAATGATGGCAATCAAGGGATAATTCAGCGGAAACTTGAGCTGATCGCCGGAAATACGCGGAAATTAAGCGGTGAGCTTCCGGTCAGTTCCGTCCCGCCTGAATCAGCCAGGATTATACCGGAGAACCGCCACAGCATGATGTCGAGAGCTAAAGCGGCAAGAACTGAGATTGTCACGGCTCCGCACTCATCATCCGGTTGCAATAATATGACATAGTCTTTCTCAATCAAAAAGCTTGCTCTTGAGCAAGAATGGATTGATTATAATGTTTTCGGATGTATCCTATTCATTCGGATTGACATCATAACTTATCGTATGGGGCGAAGACCGCGGGAAAACTGATATTTTAAAAGATGTCATCTCGCGTCAATCTTTCGATTTGTAACATTTTGCTCGTCCGATACCGATTAAAAAATTTCAATGCCAGTATTCATGTGGTTCAAACGTATCTTTGTTTTCCTCCCACCATTCTTTCCATTTTGCATGGTCTTTCCCAAAATCCATATTTGTAAATAACTTCAGCTCATCTGCAATTCTATTGGCCACATCCTCATCTTTTAGCATATCAATCAAAATGGGCATTACCTTTTCAGGAGCACCATATTGCATTCTTATCAAACCACGTGAAGCTGAAATTCGAACGAAAGCTGAAGTGTGATCAAGAGATTCCGTGACAAATCTTTTTACTTTTTGAGGTGGGTCTTGACTTCGGTATAAAGTACGGAGCCCAACCCCAATAATTTCTGGATTTGATTCATCTTTTAAATGTTTGGCAATCTCAATAATAATGTTAGTATCAACCTCAATTCGGCCTAATACCATTACACTGTATTTTCTAACAAAATCATCCGGTGATTTAAAACCTTTCATAAGGTATTCCTTCTTCTCAAATTCGGCTAATGATCCCACCGCTCTCGCTCGTTGTTCATCAGTTAGTGAACTGTTCGTTAATCTACGGAAATGGTATTCCGCTAAAAGATCATCCCATCTATACCCAATGTAGAAAACGAAAAAAGACATACAAGACAAGACAATTATAATAGTCTTTTTTTTAAGTGCCTTTTTGCTACCGAGACAAAAAAGAAACGTCAAGCTGAGTAATAATATTAACACCACATATAGGTGAATTTTGAATATGGATTGCGGCATTAAATGCATTATTATTCCACAGACAATTAATTGCCAGGCCGCTATTATTAAAAAAGCTATATTAATAGTAACACTGGCTATAAACAAAATTCTTTTCATTTTATATCCTCATCGCTGTGGTTGGACGTGAGCTTACGAGTTTTATACACAGCCACCATCGCTGCAATACGAAGACCATAGTTAAACATGATAGAGGTCAGGGCGATAAGCATTAAGAAAAACATACGAGCTAATTGCGTTGCATCATAAGTATTTGTTTTTTAGGCTTTTATTGAGGCATCGAAAAAGTTTTTACCCCGTGAGAATGCCTTCAGAGCGTCTCTGAAGGCATTCTCGTAAGTGTGATA
>PUNP01000824.1 GCA_003551785.1 Candidatus Brocadiaceae bacterium
CCGAGCAGGCGTTGGACAATCGACTTGGCTATTCTATTAGCTCATACGCCAACGGACAGGCAAGATGCCTGTCATACTTTTCTACTCCAATCGCGATGCTCTGGTCCACTCCTTTATGCGTATCACGTTGTTATCTAACCCCGATGCTCCTGTAACTTGTGTTTCCTTTAAAGCGGTGTCGTAATACACAGTCGTATCACCCGACATTTTCATGCTACTGCTCACCGCGGAACCGCGCAACGGAGAACTCCCGGTAAGTTCTACGTGCGCATGTGGCGCATAAACGACCATATTGGCCGGGGCATTTCCGGTCAACTTGACCTCGCCGTCAGAGGCTGAATAGACGGCAACGTCCCCGGGCGTGCCTCCGGGATTAATCCGTGAACTGTTCCCCAGGTAAAAATCACCATTTTCGGGCCCCATATATATCTGCAAAGTCGAATTTTCCGTTAAAACTATCTGAGTATCTCCGGTCATGGAGAAATCACCCGTAAAATCAGTCTTACTTCACCATCAATAGTTAATACACCGTCATTGGTCATTTCAAAATCATTGAATCGGTAATCACCTGAATGAATGGTCGCCTCACGAGGCCAGTTCCTGATGTAAAAGTTCTCATCAATGTCAGTTTGAAAATTTCCGCTTAACCCCACAGTGGTATAATTCATATTCGGAATTTCGACATCAGGAAAAACATGCGGTTCATGCTCCATTATATCGCCGGTAATAAAATCCTCCTTATTACCCCATGAATCATGCTGCTGGGGATAGGTTAAGTTACCACCGGCCGCTACATTGCCATATATCTTCCCCCCCCACCGAATCTCTATATCCTGATTGCTGGAGAGCATGGCGGCGGTCTTGGTTCCATCACGGGAGTCATAACCGCGAATTTCACCCCCGGCAAGGTCGAAATGCGCATCGGTAAAAAGCCCCTGACCAAAAATTCTGTTTCCGGACGATCCGGACAAAAAATAAACTTTAATGGTTTCCTCGATGGGATTGTGTGAAGAGCCGACACGTCCGGTAGATATTATGGCTTGCTCATGAGGAATGTAACGTACCTGAATTTCACCGATTTCATCAAGTATATAAGGTCCACGGCTGTTCTGACTGAGAAATTCAGCGCTTTCACCGTCTTCTAAAAAAGCAGCTATCCCCTTCTGAATCCCCGCCTCCGCCAGGTAAAACGCCGCTTCGCGGTTTCCCCGGCGTATGGCCCTTACTTTTTCCATTGTGCCTAATTCCAAAATCGCCATCCCCATGATAATGGAAAACACGATGAAAATTATCACCGCAGGCAGCACAAAGCCATCGTTTTTATTGTCTAACATGGTTTCACCTTTTCTGAGTATCTTAACTATTGTTATAATAACGCTTAAAGGCCTTTAACCGGCCTACGCGATTCAGAAACTTTGCTCTGAAATCGGGACACCTGTTAGCGCATTGCGTAGCATGGTATGAATGCCCATGTTAAGGACCAGGACGAAACGGCTGCAGGCGGAAACTCTATTTTAAAACCTTCTTACGACCACTAATCTATGACAGGCATCCCTGCCTGTCAAGACGCACGCAGGGATGCGTGCTATACGTATGACAGCCTCTTTGTCTTTAAGCTGCAACATTTTCGGCCACTACGTCAACATCGGCAATTTGATATCGATATGATTATTTTATGCAGACTACAGCCCTGTCGTCCAGTCGGGCTTTGTCCAGGAGAATATTTCCAGCCCCCCATATGTATCCAGGTCGGCTTTACTCAGATTCTTGTCATAATAAAGGTTTGAGTTGTTGCCAAGAACCAACACCCTGGCGGTTATTCCACCGTAGAAGTCGGTGTTGTTGGCGAGGTCAACCCCTCCGTGGGGAGCATAAATGAGGCCGACAAAGCCCACTATTCCATCCTTGTCGGGAGAATTGTAAAGTTCTACGGCATCGTCCCTGTTCGACGCCGAGAAAATCTTGAAAGTGGTAGGATCGCTTGATTGAAGTTCTTCATCACCTTCTTTTCCCGTAATAATATGATAAAAGGTCGTATCTCCGCTTGCGGTAAAGGTACTGTTTTGTCCCAGGTAGAGCTTCGTTTTCCCCTTCATCTTCCAGCTCGGGGTTCCGCGCAAGTAAACTTCCTCCTCCACATAAAATTGGGTGTCGTCACTGATCAATAATTCTGCGTTCCCTCTGACGGCTATGCTTTTAAACCTGTAGCTGCCGGGAGCAAGTTCTACTTGCGTATTTCCCCTGATATCTAGGTAACCGTCTTCCAGACTGAAATTGTCCGCATCATCAAAATCCACTCTACTCAGGTCTTCCTCTGTAGAATAGTCCAGCTCTGCCAGTTCCGGAGGAGTGACAACTTCCTCCATGTTGGTAAGTGTCTCGGAAAATATTGCATCGTTAAAAATCATTCCCGAAACATAATTATCATCTATTTCTTCTCCTCCCGCGACGACCGCAGCGTCACCCTTAATCCCCACAGCATTAGAGGAAAAGTCGATCTTGATAAGACTGCCGGTATGGCCCTCCTCCCCATGCGGAAAAAAATCGTCTGTAGAAGAATCATAGCTGGCGATCTTAGCGTTATTCCCTAAATAAACCCCCTCGCGCGCGAATATCCCCTCCGACCAGACGTGTACAAATTTCAGAGTTAATTGTATCTGCTGTTCATTAGTACCGATTACGCCTTTTGAAGAGAGCAAAATGCGGTTATCAACGTCCTCCCTGGTGACAAAGAACTGCCCGTCGCCAAGGGGCTGTCCGTTCTCTTCAGGCTGCCAGTTTTCGTCCAGGCGGAGTTGAGCCAGTGCATGCTGGATGCCGCCTTCTGCAAGATAAAAAGTCGCCTCGCGGGTGCCGCGCCTGCCGGCACTGGCTTTTTCTATTACACCAACTTTCAGGATGACCATCCCCATAAAAACCGTGAACACGATCAGAATAACGACCGCAGGCAGAACGAATCCGCCTCTTTGGACTTCTCTTTTCCGCTGACATTGATCTCTCATGAGAATTCTCCTCAATTCCGCAATTTAACTTTGAATTCATTTTTATATGATCTTCCACTCCGTTCCGCCTCGATAACAACCCGGATAAGACGCGGAGGCAGATTGCTGCCATCTTCGTACTTGTTAGAAAATTGGAGATCGTTAAGACTATTAATGACGGCGTAGTTATTGATAATCAAGTCGGCCCCATCCCTGTAAACCTGCACGGTTTGAGCGTTTGAGCCTATCAGTATAATATGGCCCTTGTCTTGAATGTCATAACCGTATGCCTCCTCTATAAGCCCTTTCACCGAATACGAGGCTAAATCCACATCTTCCTGCAGACGTTTTATCTCTCTGCTGGTGTTCCAGTCTCTGGTTATGGCTCCCATCATTGTGGCGATCGGCAGCAGAACAATGAAGCTCGCGACCGTCACGACAATGAGTTCGATGAGGGTGAAATATGCTTTTCCGTGTCTCATTGTATACACTCTTTCGTTAATAATCGGCAATATAAGTAACGAATCGCTTGCTGCTGTCGTTCCACTGGACGGTAACGGTTACTTTTTTTAACCGGTCGTTATAATCTTCGACTTCAACGGTTCTGATCGCGGAATGGTTATCCAGAAGACCGATTTCCCTTTCATCTTCAGGTTTGTCAGAATTATCTTTTTCATGGAGAAGATCGAAAGAGAGACTTTTAAGTTCTTCCATCTTATCAATCGCCGCCCAGGTTGCGCTTCTGCGCAATTGTGCGCTGCGAAGGTTACGGCGGTTGGCAAAGAAAAATGAAGAACTGCCAATCACGGCAATAACCAGCATAACCGAGGCGATAATGATTTCGATAAGCGTAAAATTGTGTGTGTTCAACATAGTCCTGCATTGATAAGTATTTCAAGGCATGTCCGTACAAAATCGTGTTAATCGTCAATTTGCCCCGTCCGTGGCCTGGACGCACGCAAAAAGATGCGTGCTATACGTAAGACAGGTAACCCTGCCTGACTATACAGCTTATGTTGCATCTTTTCTGTATTCCTTCATACAGTATAACACCAATACGATAGAATTGCAAGCCTTTGAGAAAGAGAGGGATGTAACCGTAACATTTCATGACTCTATGTCCTTTTTGAAATGGTGTCACCAATTCAAATATGCACATGATGATGTATTACAATATTATACGACATGCTTGCATGTGAAAAAAGGGGCTTAGACGCGTTTTTTGGGGGGGAGGAAACGAGGCTAAGGAGTTTTAGTGCTTAAAGACCGCAGAGCTTCAACAAGTAGATTCAAAATCCCTTTCGGCTGTCTATAAGCATAGTAACGGGGCCGTCGTTATGTATCTCGACTTCCATATGGGTGCGGAATATACCTGTTTTTACGGTGAGATTTTTCTCCCTGATCAATTGTGCGACAACTTCGTAGAGTTCTTCAGCTTTTTCCGGAGGGGCTGCTTTCACAAAAGATGGACGCCGCCCCTTTCGGCAATCTCCGTATAAAGTGAACTGGGAGATAAGAAGTATCTCGCCGTCCACATCAGTAGATGACAGGTTCATTTTCCCATGGGCGTCTTCAAAAATACGCAAACCGGCAATCTTGCCAGCCATATATCGGCAGTCTTCCTCACCGTCCTCCTCCCCAACGCCTAAAAATACCAGCAAACCTCTGCCAATTTTTGAGTCGTATCCCTCGCTCTCGACAGACACTTCGGCACGCGATACTCTCTGGACAACAGCTCGCATAGCTAATTTTTCCTCATATTCAATAAATAATTTCACATGTATTTCAAAGTTACAGCCGCAATGAGGTCAGTTGCTCAGTTCTGAAAATTTACCCGAATCACACAAGAAGAGATAATCACCATATCTATTGGGCGATTTACGTTTGAACATAGCATAGCTTGTATGTTACACTCTTTCCAATTGGGTGCCTTCTCGTTAAGTCCACAGTAACCTCCAGGCTTGATTACAGCTCTTTATTATACCAGAGTCAACTTTCAGACTCAAGGTGGTTTTATGCTTTGTGCAGCAGGTTCTTTTGCGAAAAAGGCGATGATTCATAATTAAATCTTAATGGTCATAGACAGTGATGTTTCTTGATACCTATACACAATTACGCGATAGTGATGCATCTCATACTGGTGAACCGCCCCTGCAATACAGCAGTGAACATGCATCTATACAAGAAGAAATTGTGCGCTGTCTATGGTTCGGAAGTCATTTTAACCAGGATGAACTCAAAACAGATGATGGCAAGCGTATCGAAATTCTTTCTCCCGGGTGGTGGAATGTCGAAGGTGGGCCGGACTTCATACGGGCTGAATTTCTCATCGAAGATGCGGGACATGTCACCGGTGACGTTGAAGTCCATACTTTGTCCAAAGCATGGTACGAACACGGCCACCACCATCAGCCTGAATATAACAGCGTCGTTCTCCATGTCACTATGTGGGATAATAATGGCAACAATATCGTAAAACAAAACCAACAGCTTGTCCCACAATTAACTTTAAGTCGTTATATCGACGAAGAAGTGGCGGAGCTCACAGAAATAGTTGACATGGAACACTCTGATTCAACTGCCCGACAAGATAATAATAAAATGCACAACCCCAATCCGGAACGTTTTTGTAAACAGGCTATACGAGACGGCAAAATATCTGTGGAATGGCTTGCACAATTCCTTGACGCTGCCGGGGATCATCGTTTACAGCAAAAAGCCGAAGGGTTCGGCAACCACGCCGGCTCCGCGACTTTTGACGATTTACTATACAGAAATATCGCCGAAGCTTTGGGATATAAAAATAACCGGCTCCCTTTCTTACAACTCACCAAACTTCTCCCGCTGAGTAAACTCAGGGAGTTGATTCCTCGGGATGCTTCCTTTGGCGACAGATGTCGCACCCTGGAAGCGTTGTTTTTCGGCATGGCCGGTACGTTGGATACATTTCATGAGGCGCAGGCAGACGACTTGACGCGCCAATATGCAGCCGACCTTAAATTCATCTGGTTTTCCCAATCTAAAGAGTTCCGCGAGTTGAAAATGTCGGCATCGCATTGGGACATGGCCGGAACACGTCCGGTAAACCACCCGCTGCGCCGCATAGCCGCTTTAGCATCTTTATTGGCGAACGACAACAATCTCCACGACGGACTTTTTGGGAAGTTGCGTTTAGCTATGGAAACTGTCCCTAAAGGAAGAAAAAGAGTTGATGTGGCCGCCAGAGAAGCTCTGATCAAATGCATAACTGACTTGCATAATGGTTATTGGTCACATAGATTCAACTTCCACTCGGCACCGGTCTCCCAATCTTTAGCGCTTATCGGCACTCAACGAGCCAAAACGATACTAACTAATGTTATACTCCCCTTGCTGCTCACCTACAGCCGAGAGAATAACGACCATTATCTCGAAAAGAAAATTTTTACCGTTTGGTCCAACCTCCCCTCCGGGCCTGATAATCATGTATTAAAACGTATGCAGCAAGTCCTGTTCCCCATCAACATAAACTTCAAAACGGTTGCCGGTTCGTTCAGACGCCAGCAAGGTCTCCAGCAGTTATATAATGACTGCTGTATGAATAATTCCGGTTGTCAAGACTGCGTCCTCTATAAAGCATACAGTAAAAAAGAATAATAGAGCCTGTTTTCAGCATCTTATCTATGTTGCAGTCTATAGGCGCTTAGATTCCGTACATCGTTAACAAAATGAGGATGTACAGAAATAAAATAAAAATCCTTATTGCCTTGAAAAGGCATAACATACCAGCCCAGTGTGTAAGACCTGGGAAAACGTCTCAAAATCATAAATATCAGAAATCAAAGGCTGTTGGCGTGACTGTCCTGACCGCAGTTCCGGGCCGGCAGTCATTTCTTCCACGGGGGCAAGCCCCGTGGGGAATCATTTTGTGGGGCCAATTCGTTTCTGGTGTTCAGTCGTTAGAACCACGGGGACAAGCCCCGTGGAG
>PUNP01000204.1 GCA_003551785.1 Candidatus Brocadiaceae bacterium
CTGGCCGGACTGGGCAATATTGCACAGAGTCTCAAAGTATTTGCCGTCCGGATTTTTTCCATACTTGACACCCCCTGCGAAATCATCACCCCGCCCGATGCCGTCGATCCCGAAAAAATTGACGGTGAGCTGCATTTTGAAAACGTTTCGCTGAGTTACAATGAAGAAGCGCCGCCCGCGGTATACGATATCAATATGCACATCCCTGCCGGAACGACCGTATGCGTTGTCGGGCCGAACGGCTGCGGCAAGAGCACGCTGCTCATGCTCCTTTCCCGGTTCTATGACCCCACGGAAGGGACTATACGACTGGACGGCATTGATATTCGCCGCTATCCCGTGAGCCGCCTCCGCGCGGCCATAGGCCATGAAATCCACAGCGGACAGGTTTTTTCGGGCACCATTGCCGAGAACATCGCCTACGGCCTCGATGACGTTCCAAAGGATAAAGTCAGGGCCGTGGCCCGGACGGTAGGATTGGCCGATTTTATTGACAATCTCGAGGAGGGGTATAATACCCGGGTGGGCAGGGGCGGGATCGAACTCAGCGAGGAACAGATCGCCCGGCTCGGGCTTGCTCGGGTTATCATTACGGAACCGGCGGTTCTGACCATCGATGATACCTATGCCGCCATTGACGAGAACCTGGAAAAAGAACTGCGAGACTCCGTGCGGGAATGGCACGCCCACCGTACCGTTATCATCGCGACTTCACGGTTGTCGGCCTGTGAAGATGCCGACATGGTCGTCGTGATGTCCGATGGCAAGATCGTGCAGTGCGGCCATCACGCTGAATTATTCCAGACCCCCGGAGTGTACAAAAGAATGTACATGCGACAGATGGGTTTCATCAAAGGCTGATTTTGGTGCTTCTTATGTCAATGAAAAGCTGTTTTTAAGGTGCTTTCTGGTTGCCGATTAAGGGCGGGATTGGTTGAGGGTATGGTTTGAAAGCGGCTTTCATCGCCCCCCAAAATTTCTTCGTAAGCTTGCCCAAGATGTTGAAGCCTGATATCTGCGGGTGATCTCAGGCAAGCGCTTCTTTTATCTCTTCAACACTCGCAACTTTTCCAGCGAATATAACCTCGCCATCCAGCGCTAAGGCCGGGGTCATCATTACGCCGAACTCCATGATCTCGTTAAGGTCGGTAACTTTCTCAATATCACACTCAAGGCCGAGCCGCTCGGCCGCTTTTTCTGCGTTCTCGGTCAACTTCTTGCACTTAGCGCATCCTGTTCCTAAAACTTGAATTTTCATTGATATCCTCTCCTCAAATATTAAATATTGAACGGGTAGTTAACAAAGGTTTAGCCGCGCATACCCGCAAACCGCAGCCGTTACGCGATATTGCGTTTTTTTCCTTTTACGCTCTGACCTGAGCTTCTGTGCTCTGTGCACACAGCCCATTGTAATCATTGTGACTTCATGACTTCTTGACTTTGTGACTTTGTGACTTTGTGACTTTGTGACTTTGTGACTACGCCTATGCTTTCACCCCTCCGCTCTGTACCCTATGCCCCCCCCCGCCCGACATCCCATTACTGTATTCCACTCTTGCGATTCATCCGGGTTATGCCAAAATCACGCAAACACGGTGCCGTAAAGCATTCCCGAGGCGGTAGCTGAAGCAACAACCAGTATCAGGTAAACTAACGTTTTTTTCGTTCCTATCACGCTCCTAATCACGAGCATGTTGGGCAGGCTCAGTGCCGGGCCGGCCAGCAGCAATGCCAGCGACGGTCCCTCGCCCATCCCGGCACCTATGAGTCCCTCAAGGATGGGTATCTCCGTCAGTGTAGCGAAATACATAAACGCACCGGCGACGGCCGCAAAAACATTCGCCTGAAAGCTGTTGCCGCCCACCATACTTTCCACCCATTGCGACGGTATCACCCCCTCGTTACCCGGCCGTCCCAGCAATAACCCGGCAATCAGCACGCCGATAAACAGCAAGGGAAGTATCTGTTTGGCAAAATCCCACGTCTGCTCGAGCCAGTCCCGGCCTTCGCCGTCTTCCGTGCCTATTGTCACCGAGAGCGCGACAGCGCCTGTCATGAACGGGATCATGGGCTGATGCGGTATAAGGAGGGCGCTCGCCAGAGTAAGAGCACCACCTGCAGCCAATTTCCACCATTTCTGGCCGAACCAAACGACGAGAATGACGGCGAGGAGGATAGCCCACAGGCCGGTGAGCCACCATTTAGCACCGTGCACCGCAGCCCAGAAACCTTCTGAGACTTCAGGCGCTCCCCAGTTAGCAAAAACCAGCACGCCGACCATCGAGGCGAAGTAAAGCGCGTTCTGATAAAGCGGACGCTCCACTTCCGCCGCCGGCACCGCATTCTGACGGCCGGCCTTCTCCCGTTCCTCCTTAATGAAGATAATATGCATGCACAGGCCGATAAAAATACTGAAAATAATCGCACCGACAGCTCTCGCCACCCCGAGCTGCCAGCCCAGCACACGGGCGGTCAGAACTATGGCCAGGACGTTAATAGCAGGCCCGCTGTATAAAAACGCTGTCGCCGGCCCAAGCCCTGCCCCCATCCGGTAAATTCCGCTGAAAAGCGGGAGAATAGTGCACGAACAGACCGCGAGGATAGTCCCCGATACGCTGGCCACACCGTAGGCCAGCACCTTGTTCGCTCCGGCACCCAGATACTTTATAACCGATTCCTGCTTGACAAAAGCGGCTATTGCTCCTGCAATAAAAAACGCCGGGATGAGACAGAGTATGACGTGTTCCCGAGCGTAATAATGTGCAAGATGCAGCGCCTCCAGCACGGCATTCTGCAATCTCTCGCTGTCAACGGGCAGATAAAATAAAGCGCCAAATACCGCTGTGATAACAATCAGTTTTTTCCATTCCTGTTTTAGGTTCATGTCTTACCACCTGGTCCGACGTAAAAAAAATATCCGTTAAACTGAATTAACTTTCTCAGAAAACAAATCCCAGAATATAACCGGCTGTCAGCGCTATAAGGAAGACGCTTATAACAAAGGCCGCCAGGAACCTGCGTGTAAATAAAGCGCTCATGAACATGAGACCGCTGATACTGGTACCCGCCCCTGCAATGATAAAGGCAATGCCCGGCCCAACCGCTCCCGTCACCTCAATAAACGGCGCCACCAGCGCAAACATAGTGCAATCGCCGGTATAAATGGGCACCCCCGCTGCCGCGGCTATCGCTACGTCAAACGGCGCGGCGAATCCAAGTATCCCCTCGATAAGCGCTTCGGGAACGACGGATTCCACCAGCGACGCAATAAAAATCGCCGCTGCTGCAAGGGGCAGCAGCCCCCGCATGGTCGATGCCGTCTCCCGAACGCCCCTGATGAAAATACCGGGCGAGCCGTTTTTTTTACTTTCTGACGGAGTATCATCGCAGCAATCCGATCCAGATGAGCAGACATCATCATGCGGGGTGGAGCAGCAACTGACCTCCCCCCCCTTTCCTGCGTCGCAGCAGTTCGGCTCGACACCGGTGCTTTCGCGCAAAAACAGGCGTTTTACAACCTCCTGTTCATCTGCCCAGTAGGTTAAAATAGCGGCAGCGGTGAGGCCTAAAAAAACCGTGATGGCCAGGTAGAGCAGGGCCATGGGAAGACTGAACAGCGTAATAAGGAAAAGAAATGCCGGAATACTGACCATCGGGCTGATGATAAAAAAGGTCAAGGCGACTTTCATCGGCACACCGGCACGGAGCAAAGCGACGATGATGGGGAAGGCGCCGCATTCACAGAACGGTACGGCAGCTCCGAGCAGTGCCGCCCTGATGATTCCCTGCCTGCTGCCCGACCCCATCAGCAGCTTCCGCAGCCTTTCCCTCCCCAGCCAAAGCCTCGCCGTCTCCGCGAGGTAAACCGCCCCTATAAGTATAGGTATAATCTTCAGAAGAAGTGCGCCGAAGTTTATCAATATTGCAGTAAATTCGTTCATAATATTATTTGTAAGTTCACATTAAAATGCCATATTCCGTCCATCTTGTGTTGGTATAGCTGTTTCAAACTCCCGTCTTTTGTGCTTTGGCGGGGTTATGGTGAAACCAGTTTTTGGTCATCAGGCATATTTTCACCAGCATAAGCATCACCGGCACCTCGATGAGCACCCCGACAACCGTCGCCAGAGCGGCTCCCGACTGGAGTCCGAACAGCATAGCGGCGGTGGCCAGCGCCACCTCGAAATGATTGGAGGCGCCTATCATGGAAGCCGGTGCAGCATCCTCATAGTCAAGCTTCAAAAGCTTAGCCAAACCGTAAGCGAGCCAGAAGATGATGTTTGTCTGGATAAATAACGGAACAGCGATAAACAAAATAGCAAGCGGCGCTCTGACTATCCTGTCGCCCTGGAGTGTAAATATGAATACCAGGGTGAGCAGCAGAGCTGCAATGGTGATCGGAGTAAGCAAATGGAGAAATTTCTCCTCGAACCATTGACGCCCCTTCTTAGCGATTATCCATTTACGCGACAGGAATCCGGAAACCAGAGGCAGGGCAACATAAACGGAAATCGACAGAAGCATCGCGCGCCAAGGCACGGGTAGGCGGCCGACACCGAGTAAAAAACCGCCTAACGGCCCGTATAACAAAAGCATGGTCAGAGAATTGATGGCGACCATAACGAGCGTCAGTCCGCCGCTGCCTTTTGCCAGATAACTCCAGACAAAAACCATAGCGGTGCATGGCGCTATACCCAGCAGTATCGCGCCAGCCAGGTAGCTGCGCCATTGTCGCAATGCCAGGCGGCGCACTACCCCCTCGGGCAGGCCGTCACCTTCCTGATAGCCGATATCCTCCGGATCGACTTCTTCCCGCCTGTCCGTATCATAAAGCACGATGCGTCCGTCGCCTATTTCCGTCCCTACCGGCTCATGCATACCGAGCGGCACCCTGACATATTCCATCTCATCTTCGCCGATAAAACCGACGAAAACGATCCCTAAAAAAACAAAAGCGATCAGAACCATCGAGAAGGGCTTTACCGCCCAGTTGACGAACAGCGTTAAGAGGATAGGTTTCAGCGTCTTGCCCGCCCTGATCACCTCCGAAAAGTCGATTTTCACCATTATCGGATAGATCATCAGAAACAGGCAAACGGCAATAGGCACCGAAATTACGGGCGCACCGTCAACATTGATAGCTAACTTATCCAGGAATCCGGCCAGTCCCGGGAAAACGCGTCCGATCAGTATGCCTGCGATGATGCACAGGATCACCCAGACGCTGAGGTACTTTTCAAAAAAACCGAGCGGCTTGCCGGTTTTCTCTGCCGAGCCAGCGTCCATATTATTATTTTGTTTATTCATATTCCTTACCTCCTCTTATGATATTATCGGGCATCTTTTTGACAAAATCTTTTATTTGATCTCTGACTACCCTGTAACATGCCAATTTTTCTTCTTCGCTGTGGGCTTGAGCTGCCAACCGCGGTGGGTCGTCGAACCCGACATGAACGATATCAGCGTTTCCCGAAAATATCGGGCAGTTTTCATGTGCATCACTGCAGACGGTTATAACGCAGTCGAACTCGACATCCTTGAACTCATCGACATGCTGTGATTTATGACATGAGATGTCAACGCCTCTCTCCGCCATAGCTTTCACGGCATAGGGATTGAGTCCGTGGGTCTCAATCCCAGCGGAATATGGCTCGATTATATCGGATTTAAGCTCACGCGCCCACCCTTCCGCCATTTGGCTGCGGCATGAATTCCCTGTACAGAGAAACAGAACTTTGATGGATTTTTTTACTTTTTGCATAGCTCCTCTCGCTTCATTGATTTAATACGTTTGACCTGTTCTTTCAATTGCTGGTATTCACCTCCATGACACCACGTTTCCCGGAAGAGTTTGAGCGTATTTTTTATTTCCCTTGGCGCCTCGCTGCCGGGAAGCCGGTAAAACACCCACATCCCCCTTTTTTCGGACATGACAAGCCCCGCATGCTGAAGCACCTGCATATGGCGCGAGACGGTGGATTGGGCGAATCCCAGTAATGCGGTTATCTGGCACACGCACATCTCGCCGTCTTCAAGGGCCATCAACACCTTAAGCCTGCTGCCATCGGCGAGGGCTTTAAATATTTGTTCGGCTTGTCGGATCATAACGGTTCAACCTCCAGAAAAAACAGACGAGTGCTTAATTGCATAACTCAGGATAATCTTTGGTTGTTTCTTTTTTTACCGCAGAGATAGCAGAGGACGCAGAGAACGGCTTTTTTAAAATTTACTATTTTGAGTCTGGTCTAAAGAGCATATACTGGTCCAGCATCGGTCACCAACCCGGCCCGAAGGGCCGGGTTCACCGCAGCCCGGGGCCAACGAAGTGCAGCCCCGGGACAAGGGCGGACATGATAAGCCGTGCCCTGAAAGGACACTTCAAATCAATCATATCGCTTTATGGCTAAGTAGCTATTATACGAAATACCCATGGGGCTGTCAAGTGAAGACATCGAGAAAAAAGGGATGAACACATTTTGACTTTGTTATCGAAAAAAAACAAATCATTAATGCTCTTAGAGCGCTCATGCCTGAATTAAAGGCTCAGTATAAAATAAGGGAAGCCGCGCTTTTCGGATTTTTCGTTCGTGAGGAACAGAATTCTGACAGTGATATTGATATTCTCGTTGAATTCGAAGATGACGCTGATCTGCTCGATCTTGTCTCGTTGGAACAATTCCTTGAGAAGGTACTTCACCGAAAAGTCGATGTGGGTACACCTGATTCACTCCGCACTGAGATACGTGAAAGGGTAACGATGGAGGCGGCCCCCGTATGAGGAAATGCAGGCTCTATCTTGAGGATATACTGGGTGCTCTTGAATCGTATATATTCAGTGAACCCCGTTATTCTGCATCATGAGCATCTGTGGTTCCTCGTCTGAAACACGTTACGCCTGCCTGCTAAATCGAACACAACGCAAGC
>PUNP01000937.1 GCA_003551785.1 Candidatus Brocadiaceae bacterium
TACTCGAAACCCGCTTCGGTCACGTAGTTGTAGAATATTATTACAGTGTAAGCCCGCAGTTGGCTTCGCTGATCCGGAGGCAGCCAATATTAAGGATGCTCAGCGGAGTAATTTTGCTGCCCGCTGTTGCTTTGGCCTACCTCCTGATCAACGGTTATTGGTCTGTTCTCATTTCGCTGCTTCTTTGCTTTGTCCTGAGTTTTTTAAAGATTCATGTGAAAATAAATCACAAAGCACAATAGCAATTGAGCAGATAAGAAGGTCAGTAATCAGCGCAATGCGCTGACACCGCCACCGCTAACTGCGCGCTTAACCTCTTTTAGCACATCGGCTTGTTTCACCATTGAAGTGTCACCGGCGGTTGCCTGCACGCAAATGCCGTGTGCAGCACCCCATTGTACGGCATCAGCGGGTGATTCTTCATTAAGCAGAGCGGCCGCCGTGCCGGAAAGAAAGGAATCTCCGCCGCCGGTTCGGTCGGCTATCTCCACTTTACGGCGCACTGGCGCTACATGCATTTTATCAGCGGCGACCTCATATAACACGGCTCCCCAGTTGATTATATCAGCACTGAGCGGTGTTCTGAGCTGCGTACCTATAAGCTTGAGGTTGGAATATTTATCGGCCACGCGCCTGAGCATTTCTTTGTAAGCTTCCAGCCATGCCTCAAAAGACTCGTCATCAGCCTCTCGGGTTTCTTCCCCCAGAGCGTCGTCGAAATCGTCCTGGTTGCCGACCAGAAAGTCGGTATGTTTCACGATTTCTTTATTCTGAGCTCGAGCTCTGTCTTTGTTTGGTTCCACTTTTGAGCGATAATTGAGGTCAAATGAGCGAAAGACATCATAATCGCCGGCAATTTTGAATGCTTCCAACGCGACGGGCCCGGAAGTAGGAGAGATAAGGGTGTAGATACCACCGGTATGGAACCATCTTACACCGTCCTTAAACAGTGACTCCCAATCGATGTCCCCGGATTCCAAATTACGTATAGCGCTGTGCGCGCGATAATATTCGGTAACGGAAGGTAATACCCCCTTTCCGCTCCAGGTGAAGTTAATACCGTTACATATAGTGCCTTTTTTATCAGTAGAAAACTTGCCTTTTCCATCATTATTAAACCAAATAATATTGGCAGTGTCGACGCCGCCTTCACGGAGTTGGTTCTCGATATTCCTTCCGATACCGTCGTCTACAAGGGCAGTAATAGCAGCGGTGCGCATACCGAAGCAGTAGCTGAGACCTTCAGCTACGTTGATCTCACCACCGCCGTGCCAAATGCGGCCCTGGCGCGCGCGAGCCGTTGGAACATCGCCGGGGTCGATTCGGAGCATTACTTCACCAAGAGAAATTTCATCATACCTGCAATCTTCCGCCTTCTTAATGTTCAGTTCATTCATAAAGTTTACTCCTGACAATAGTCATGTTATAAGGATATCCTGCATATTTCATAAACCAACGACAAAATTTAATATAACAAATTGAAAATCAATGTTTTAAGTATCATTTTGAAGACTTTCAAGATTTAGAGTGTGTACCAGCGAGACCTTAAACGGCGGTTTACCCTGCGGGCGCGTTCTCAGCGGCGCATATGTGGCAAAAGTCTGCACTTGCAGTATACGAATACAGCGGCGTTTGACATTTGCCACATATGCACCACTGAAAACGCGTGAAATATGCAGGATATTTAGTTTTCCCATCACCGTGAATATTCAGTTACCCACGATACATAATCCCCAACGTAAAACCTGTGCCGGTGTATTGATGATTCATAGCTGCGGTTCGATTTCACACCACAGCCTTTTCAATACAACATGTGACACCAGGGATTAAATGGAATTATATTGTCAATGAATACAAAAAGCAAATGAGCGATTTACTTGTTTTATGTCGAGGGGGAAATAACCTGTCCTCTGAAGCGCCTTTTGCCCGATCCATGACAACCGCTATATGTTGCAGTATATTCGACTTATAAGTCCTACGCATTTCCAGAGACAGCGCTCTGAAAATGGGGCGCCTGACGGCGCAGTACAGAATAAATATCCCAATTCATGATTCAGCTTAGTATTCTCTTCTGATTTTGGCCAATCATGATAACCACGGGGACAAGGTCCGTGGGGGGGAATCTCAACGAAGACATCAAACCTCGACGGGGCTTGTCCCCGTGGAAGAAATGACTGCCGGTTCGGTTCTGCAGTCAGGACAGTCACGCTAACAGCCTTTGATTTCTGATATTTATGATTTTGAGCATTGCAATTTATTTAGAACTTGTCATTTTGGATTTGAGATTTCCGTTCCTTGGACATTGGATATTGATCATTGGATATTGGATATTTGTCTTTCTTCGTACATCCTCAATTTGTTAACGATGTACGGAATCTAAGCGCCTATAAGTCATATGTTTCAGTCAGAAATCGAGAATTGGGCAACGGGCTTCGCGCCCTGGCCAATTTGAATTATGGTTTCAAAACAGTTATTATATAGGAATTTAGTAATAACAAAAAAATTTCATTTTGGCTAAGGGGCGTATAGATGAATAAGCAAAAAGACCCGGTGATACGTTCTGTAGGTGGTAAGGATGAAGGAAAGAGGTGGATATTATCCGAGTCCCAATTCCATGATATAGGGCGCAGTTCGCAAAATTCCATAGTATTACGCGATAAGACGGTTTCCAAGCGTCATGCATTGCTGGAAAATAAAGACGGTATTTGGTTTATCAGTGATTTAAGCAGCAAACATGGGACTTTTGTCAACGACGAAAAAGTTGTGCAGAAAAAAGGCTTGTTTGCCGGAGACAGGATACGTATTGGTGGAAGCCGTTTAGTTTATGAAGACCAATAATTTAAGGGGACTAAAATTGATTAAAGTAGGTATTGTAGGTGCTACTGCATACACGAGCAGAGAATTGATCAAACTGCTTTCGACGCACCCGGAAGTAGAGATTGTCCATTTAGGCGGACGCCGGGAGGGGAGGCCTGCGATATCGGAAATCTTTCCGTCGTTGCAAGGGCGTTGTCAGTTGAAATTAGGTGGGTTAGAGCCGGATTCCTGCGAGCAAAAACCCGATATAGCCTTCTTCACGCTCCCGCACGGGGTCAGTCATCAATATGTACCAAAATATCTGGAAGCAGGGGTCAAATGTATCGACTTCAGTGGTGATTATCGTCTTAAAGATATTAAAACTTATGAAATGCACTATGGGCCCCATGGCGATGCAGAAAATATTAAAAAAGCCGTTTATGGTATCCCTGAACTATTCAGGGATGCGATTCGTGAGGCCAGGCTTGTCGCGAATCCCGGGTGCTATCCTACTTCAGTAATATTGGCCCTGGCCCCCTTGGTTGTCAAGGGATTGATAGATGCTGAAAGCATAATAGTGGATTCCAAAAGCGGTGTGAGTGGCCGCGGGAATAAGTTGAGTCAAGGCTCGCTTTACTGTGAATGCAACGAGAACACTTATGCATACAGTATAGGAAAACATCGCCATACACCTGAGATGACACAAGGCCTGGAACTGTTGGGAGCAAAACGGGCAAATGTTCTTTTCGCCCCGCACTTGGTCCCTATGGACAGAGGTATTTTGAGCACTATTTACGTTCAGCTTACGGAAAATGAGATCGATCCCGGTTATTTGAACGCGGTGATGGCTGATTTTTATTCCAGCGAAAAGTTCATCAGAGTATTGGGGCCGCATCAGCAGCCAAAAACCAAAGACGTTTCAAATACTAATTTTTGCGATATTTCAGTTGAACCCGTCTCAAATTCGCGTGCGGTAGTTACTTGTGCGATCGATAATTTGGCACGTGGAGCCGCCTCACAGGCAGTACAGAACATGAATGTGCTCATAGGAGCTAAGGAAAGTTTAGGTGTAATTTGACATAAAGGCTGATTTTAACTATATTATCAGCACTAAAATGCGATAAGTCCTCAGTAAACCACGTAGCATAACCGCCGGCACAGGGCACGGTGGTGATATAGTAACGTGGTGTAGCCGTTAATCTTTGTCGTAAACTTTGTCGAAATCTTTGTCGGAGAAAAAGATTTCGCGTATTCTGATGGTACTGGTGGTTTTTAGAAACTCTTGACATGAGGATAACCGTAGCATGATATGTAGCGCACCAGATGCGAGGGGGGGCTGGCGATCGACAAAGATTACGACAAAGTTTACGACAAAGATTACGACAAAGTATGGTATCCAGCTTAATGGTACAACGTGTTTCACTGAATATATATGTAAAGGTTAATAAGTTTTAACAATGTTTAAGTCGAGGAGTTACGTTTGTCAACTATAAATGCAAATGTAGAGGAATTGATAAAGGCAGGGGTGCATTTTGGGCATCGCAGCAGCCGCTGGAATCCTAAGATGAAACCCTATATTTTGAAGAAGCGCAATCTGATCCATATCATTGATATCAAAGAGACCTTGCGCGGTTTAATTGCCGCAAGCATGGTTGTGGAAGAGATTGCAAGACGTGGTGAGTATGTCTTGTTCGTAGGTACAAAGCGACAGGCAAGGCAGACGACCAGGAAGGCCGCTGAACGCTGCGGTATGCCGTTTGTTACCGAGCGGTGGTTAGGTGGACTTCTTACCAATTACCAAACCATACGCAGCCGGCTGGATCGACTCGATGAGCTTGAGGAGCTCGAAAGAACCGGACGTATAAACGAATTCAGTAAAAAAATGGTTTCCTCGTTCAGGCGCGAAAAACGCAAGATTCAGCGCAACCTCGGGGGCGTCAGGGATATGGACCGCCTGCCAGGGTGCCTTGTGGTCGTTGACCCTAATGAAGAAGACATTGCTTTGCGGGATGCTATTAAACTGCATATACCAACCGTCGCCTGGATGGACACTGATGGCGACCCCGATCAGGTCGATATACCTGTGCCCGCTAACGATGATTCTATTTGCTCAATAGAGATATTCGTCAGAGAAATGGCGGATGCTGTCCTGAGAGGGAAAAAATCGGCCGATAATGATAGCAAATCAACAAAAAGCAAGAAGGCTGATCAAAACAAGGATACTAAAAAGAAGAAAGAAGCGAATGCCGAAAAGGCTGCCGCCGAGAGCGCATAATAATACAAAACTGATATCTCCCGTTAAATAACCGAATGGTACCCGTGTTAGCTTCCATTAATCCGGGCGGAATCTGATTGTATTCCACCCCATTGGGTATATGTCTGGGTTTAACCCGCATTTCTCACAAAGTAAAGGCACATATGAGGATAAACGGCTTTAGTATATGAAGTTAATGGAATAATTTATGGTGAATCGTTTTACCACAGTGGAAAATGATTTTAACAAACGGCACTTTGCCCTGCGGGCAAGCCTCCAGCGGCACATCTGCCTTAGAAAGCTGCACTTGCAGTATACGAATACAGCAGCGTTTGCTTTCTGTGCATCTGCACCACTGGTGGCTTGTGAGAAAAGCGGGTTAACGGTTTTTGTCATAAATTTAAAATTTCCCTGTTCTTCCATCTTTTAGTCTGCAGGACCACTGGAAGATCAGATTCTGTATTTTTCTTAGACTATTAAGGAGATTTTCAACTATGGGTATTTCAGCAACAGACGTGAGAGATTTAAGAGATAAAACCGGGGCCGGTATGATGGATTGTAAGAAAGCTTTAGAAGAAGCCGGTGGTGATCTGAAAGAAGCAATGGTAGTTCTGCGTAAAAGGGGAATGGCCAAAGCCGAAAAGAAAAAGAGCACCCGAACCGCTAATGACGGGCTTATCTGCCACTATCTCCATCCGGACGGTAAACTCGGTGTTATGATCGAACTTAACTGTGAAACTGATTTTGTGGCACGGAACGATGAGTTCCAGGAGTTGGGGAAAGAGATTTGCATGCAGGTCGCCGCAATGAACCCGCTGGCCCTAAGCCGTGATGAAATTCCGCAAGAAAGAATCGATCAGGAAAAATCAATTTATAAGGAACAAATTAAGGATAAACCGGATAACGTCGTCGATAAAATTATTGAGGGGAAACTCGATAAATTCTTCGCTGAAAATTGTCTGCTGGATCAGGGATGGATCAAAGATGATTCCATCACCATAGGTGAACTTATCGACCGGGCGATCGGTAAGATAGGCGAAAAAATTACTCTCAAAAGATTTGCCAGGATGGAAATCGGCGAAAGCGCTGATGAATAATATTTGATAAGGCTGGGAATAATATGAATTCAAAAGCCGGCAGCTATGATTCAGTTCTGCTGAAACTCAGTGGTAATGCGTTGGCTGATGACGGCGGTGCCGGATTCAATGACGAACAGCTATCTTATATTTCCACTGAAATTAAGGAAACTTTATCATCAGAATGTAAGTTAGGAGTTGTGCTCGGGGCGGGAAATATACTCAGGGGAGCTTCTTTTTCTACAACCGCTCAATCCCGCTTGCAAGCCGATAACGCCGGAATGGTAGCTACTGTCGTCAACGGCCTGGTGCTGCAGCAAGCGCTCGAAGACGTTGGAGTTGCCGCCTATGTTTGCAGTGCTTTTAACATAGGTGGAATTGTGCCCGCATTTAACCGCCGTGAATGTCTTTCTCAACTCCAAAGCGGTAATGTCGTCATCTTGACAGGGGGGACAGGTAATCCGCTGTTCACAACCGATACCGCCGCCGTATTGAGGGCCGTTCAGCTCCGAATGGATGCCGTCTTCAAAGCGACTCGCGTTAACGGTGTTTATTCCGCCGACCCCGAGCTTGACACAAATAGCCGCTTCTATGAAAATTTAAGTTATGACCAGGTGCTTGAGTCCGGTCTTAATATTATGGATTTTGCAGCTATCGATCTCTGCCGTACACATAATTTGCCGGTTAGAGTATTTAATTTCAAAGGGAAAGGTAATCTGAAAAGTGCTGTTTCCGGTGAGCAGATAGGAACTTTAATTGGTGGATAGGTAATTATGGATA
>PUNP01000593.1 GCA_003551785.1 Candidatus Brocadiaceae bacterium
TCTCCAATTACATTTTTACTCAGCCATATGACATCACCACCGTGCCCTGTGCCGATGGTGGTGAGGTGACACTATCGAAGACATATCACACCGTTTTTTTGATTCATAAGTTATTGATTTGCAAAGGAAAATTTTGATATACCTGAGACTGTTGCACAATCAACAGCAGCGTCAACATGTTGTGTCCTATGTGTCTTATACGTCCTATATGTCGTATTGATTTCCGCGACTTGCCGTTTTGTGCAGCAGGCTCACCTGCTCACTTGCTCACTTTATCCGCGAAGTTGAAGGGCCGCCTTTTTTCTAATCACGTGTCATCAATTATACACAAATAAATGAGATATGGAAAACAAAGATATGCTGTGTCAGGTAATTCATCCCATTACTTAGACATCATCACTTCAAAGTGATATAATCATTCATCTTACGGCACAAAACATGGGCTAATGCCGACTTATAGCACTTCTTGCTTGACAATGTCTACCATTAAAAAACAGATCAGGAAGGATTTAAAGCACAAGCTGAACTCCAACATCCACAACCGTTTGAATGAAAGGGGGGTTAAAGGGGTTTATGACTGCCGAATTATCACCGACGATGCGGTTGAACCCATTGCAAATGATATTGACAGCCTGATGGAATCAGGCAGGATATTAAAAGACGGGGGGGCGTGCAAGGTTGCGCTGGTAGAGGCGGCCGGACGGAAGATGGTCGTCAAAAGATACAACTGGCGCGGTTGGTTAAAAGGACTCCGGTACCAGGTAAAAGGTTCCAGAGCGCGTCGCGTATGGTTTTACGGACACCTTTTGCCGGCCATAGGCATCCCCACACCGCAGCCGTTCGCCTGGCTGGAGCGCAGTGAAAAAGGGATCGTCAGGAAGTCTTACATTATCAATGAATACATCGAGGCCCCCACGCTTTTTGATTTCCTATGCGACAGCACGAAACCACATGAAGAGCGGGCCGATGTGCTGGAGGATTTGCATGGCATGTTCAAGACAATGCACCGCCACCGCCTTACCCACGGTGACATGAAGCGCTCCAACATCCTGGTCGCCGACGGACGCATTCTCCTGATCGACCTGGACGCCACGACATTGCACCGGAGCCGTTTAGTGTATGAGATTAAAAGAAAGAGGGATTTGGCCCGGTTCTGGGAGTGTATTGAAGACAATAACGTTCCAGTATCCTTATTGCAAAAGTGTGAGGACATCTGCAAAGACCAATTCTCTTGAAATTTTGTCGCTAGTCGCTGGTCGCTAGTCCTATCATTCTGGAGCCGCACCCACCACAGACAAGAATGTCTGTGTCACGTTGACTTTACCGGAAAAATAGAATCGAATATCATTTCTTTCGCTGGCAAAGGTGTCCGGCAGGAGAGAGGGCGTGTGTCACATAAATCTACTATCTCAGGAGCTTCTCATGAAACCAATAGCCAGTATTCTCATGACTGCGATCATTTTTTTTACTGTTCTGCCGGACGATGCCGAGGCGTGCTGGGGGCATCGTCCGATGGCGATGGGAGGGGTATTTACGGCGCTGGCTGACGACGCTAATGTAGCGTACTGGAATGTCGCCGGATCGCCCTGGCTGGAGGGTGTTGAGATGAACTTCACGATGAAGCCTTACGGCTGGGGTGAATGGTTCCCAACTGATATTCCCGGCAATACTTATACACATACTGTAAATCTCGCGGGGGAAATCGCCGGTGGTGACGGGTTGGGGTTCGGTTTGGCATGGGCGGAAAGCAGCGGTCTTTCATGGATAATCAAACCGTCGGTCGGCTATGCTGTCACGGAGAACTTTGCGGTAGGCGCAGCTTTCCAGGTGTGGTACAAAGACGACTGGGAGGAACTCGGTTTTAATGAGCCGCCCCGCAAATACGAATACCAGATGCAGTTGGATGCTCTTTGGCGGGTATATGAAGATGACGTTGTCGGGTTTTCACTCGGTTTCCATACGGAACGGTTCTGGGATATAAGAACATTTTCGGGCCATGGTCAGGGCGTTTTAAGGAACCTCAATTTCCGTCCCGCTGCGGCACTGAGTTTCTATCGGGACGACGATGAATTGATCGAGGAAGTGAACCTTGTGGCCGGTTTTTACGACCTGCTGGATAACTTTGGGGCCGGCGCATATTCCATGGGGGTTGAGGCATGGTTTTTCGACAAAACCCTTGCCTTGCGGATGGGGGGATATAACATGGGTTCATCCCGCGGCGGGCTGAGAACGTATGGAGTGGGCTATCGTTCCTCAGATCGTATTGAGATGGGATACACGCTGATGTTCCCTTTTGATACACAGGGCCGTACCTTCGACCAAACGGCCACACACTCGATCGGCGCAACGTTCAGGTTTTGACTCGTGAATATAATCAATGAGTTTTTTGTTAGTAATGTCAATTGTATGGTTTATAGCAAAGCATCCACTTGCAATGAATGTGCATTTTTTCTAAGATTCATATGTATATTTTGGGGTTCTTTTCATCTTCGCGGACTCGGAGAATTTTTCATCGCCATTTTATGCACGAAGTTGAAGAGTAGCCTGTTCACTCAATATATTTTTGATTTAATGTCAGGATCGACAAAAAAATATCAACATTTAATACTGCTTATTGTGTCGGCTGCTCTGGTGGCCGCCTTGTCAATCCTGTGGAACCCGTCCGGAGACGCACCGACTCTGTCCCCGGATACCGGTGCGGATATGACCGAGACCGAGGAATCCTGCTACCGGGAAGCTCAGCCAGTCTCCGAATCCGACAGTTTTGACCCGCAGGAATCCCATCCCGGCCCTACTGACGAACAAACCTTCCCCTGTCCCCGCCCTAAGCAAGACGCACACGCCGCCGAATCGGAGCGTGAATTGTCACACCTTGATGAACTTTATTTGGTGTTCGAGGCGATTGCGGTGCGGCTTCAGATGGTGGATAGTGAAGAAGACGTAAAAGCGCTGCTGGAGGAAGCGCTGGATATGCTGGGCGCGCTCTCACCCGATGAAGCCGCAAACATACTCACTACCTATCTTGATTCAGGAGATGATATGCCGCTCGGCCTTCCGTTCCGGGTCGGTCGGGGGGGCGATCTGAGAACACCGCCCACCCTGCGCGTCGCGTCGCTGGACTGGCTGGGCCGTATCGCGCCGGAACGGGCTGCCGCTTATTCCATGGAAGTCTTCGAGACTTCGGAACAGCCCGACGAATGGGCGGTAGCGGTCAGGAATTATGCCCGGCTCACCCCGCCGCGCTCCGACCCCTACCTCGACGATGTCGTTCGTGAGATGATAACCAACCCCGATTGGCAGGCCCGGCCGACCGACGGATACCTGGAAGCGTTCGACGCCGCCGTATATAACGAGCAGTATGATCTGATACCGGACCTTATCGATATCGCCGACACCAACCCCGACCTGGCGCCTGTGGCGGTGCTGGCGATGGACGAAATGGCGCAGAACGACCGGGCGGAGGCTCTCAAACGCATATCGGATATGGAAGGCGGGTTTGACGCCATGCCGAGGCTGCGTGCCAACCTGATGGCCAGGGCGGATATACGTGATGACGCGCAGAAGGTAATCGTTGCCGATTACCTGCAACGAACGGATGTGGGTATCGACGAGCTGAAGGAGTTCGCGCGCCTGTTCCCGAATCACAGCCGTTTTGTTGGCGACCGGCTGCTGACCGAGCAGGAGCGGTTGACGATAGCGGACAAAGCGCGTATTGACGCGGCGGCGCTTTATGCCGTTGAGGAGTGGCTGGCGGATGGCCGATATGGCGACGACGTCGAGTTCATTCTGATCAGCATGCGCGATCGGCTGGAACGGTACGTCGGGTCCGCCGTCAAAGGCGGGTATCTGCCGGAAAGGGAAAATAATTGAAGCGACGAGAAAAAACAATATGGGGGGATTACAGGAGGAAAATTTGTGGAATGGGCCCGGGTGCTTTCATTTGAGAAAAATGTTCAGTTGTAAGTGTTATAAGGGTCTGTAGTGTAATATTTCCTGGCATTTCCTAAGCCATCGACAAGTTTAGTATAATATTGCTTAAAAGTTTTTTTCTTATATTTTGGGTATGATATAATGTAATCAACGCTAAAGCAACCTTTTAAAGCGCGAGGGGTTCTGTATTGCCGTTCTGCATGTTCCGGTTAACTATCGGGACTTGCCTAACTAAACCTTATTCGGGCATAGATTGTAGGGGCGAACAGCCATTCGCCCCTACAATTGCCTATCGGCAATGAAAAATAAAATATCAATGACAAAACGGACCGTTAAAACTTGGTTTGTTGGTGAAATATGCTCGGATTCTTGCCGGCTTCGCTTTCGAGTTCGTTTGTTCATTTGTTGTATTTTATTCGTTTGCTTTACCTTATCTGTGTGTGTGTTAGCGGAAGAATCGCCCGTTAAGGTGGATACTCAAGAAATCCATTCACGGCCGTATTTATATACCGGGCTGGTGCTTAACCAAACACATAATTCTCAGGGCAGCGGAGTTGTTGCCGCCCATCCCCGACTTGTACTGAGCTGCGCCCACGTTGTTTTTTCGCAGGCGCGATTTGAATGGGCAGACGATGTCAGGTGGTTCAATCGCCGTCATGCTCCCGAGTCTCCGACCGGTGAGGGGATTCCTTTGCGGGGAAATTATCCTGTGAGCACCTATGCGGAACTCTATAGGAGCCTTGCCGATGAGTATGGAGGAAATGATCAAAGAAGCTTCGCCAGTGACTTTTCAGTTTATTGGGCTTACGAGAATACCGCTGACGGAACCGCTGCCTACTGGTTCAGCGATGGGGTGGCGGCTCTGGAGTCAAGCAACGATACTTTAATCACCGGTTACCCCACGGCCAAAAATCAAGATTATTACATGTACCGCACGGGGCCCTGGATTCCCCAAAATGACGTCCCTTCACGTCAGTTCGAGGTGCAATATGATAACTATTTGTTTGCTGATGGTGTATCGGCTCACAAGGGGAACAGCGGCGGGCCTGTGTGGGTGAAATATGAAGAAGGCGGGTGGGGGTTGGCCGGTATTATGGTTTCAGGTACCACCCTTGCCGCATCCGGTCAATCAAATCGGGTCGGTGTCTTAGCCCTGAGCACTGACGAATGGCAGCTCGTCAGGTGGATAATCTCTGACATTGCTCCACCCGATCAGACATACCTTTTAAATGTTTCATCATCGGGTAAGGATCATGTCAGTATTGAAAGTGATAGCGGCCATGGCGGTGTTACTCCCTATAGCGTGACAGTTTCCGAAGGCGAGATAGTCATGCTTAACGCGCCGGAGCATTTCGGGACGGGGGCCGATCGCTGGAGCTTCGAAGCCTGGAACGATGCGGGTGATTACGATGAACAGTCAATCTCGCTCATTCTGGAAGAGGACATGACCTTGGGAGCTATTTTTGCTTTTGATCCCGTTTCCCATGATGTTGTCTATACCGCAACGGCGGGAGGTTTTATCGAAGGCGATATCGAGCAAAATGTGATCGACGGGAATAATGCCTCGGCCGTCAGGGCTGTCCCGGAAGAGGGGTATGTTTTCCTTGGATGGTGCGACGGCATGGAAACACCGTATCGAAAGGATATTGATGTTACAGATGACATAGTTGTTGAAGCGCGTTTTGCCGGATTTCTCCAGGCGGAAATTGACAAAGTTGCCAACGATAAATACAACAATGTCGTCGAAATTGATCGCGATCATGTAACGGCGCAAACTATCGTCATAGCTGAGAACGCTGACGGCCTTACGCTGAGGCCGGCAGAAGACCGAGATGTCACATTTATAGATATGGACGGTGCCGATAAATCTCTGATCATTGAAGCGGATAACGTTACCGTCCAGGGCCTTACCATCCAAAACTTTAAGCTCGCCGGCATTGTCGTAAGAGGTGACAACGTGCGTATAGTCGGTTGTACTGTTGACGGTTCTGATCCCTATCTGATGGGTCAGAATGCCGATTGGGGCGTACTTGTTGACGGTGCCCGTGATACCCGCATCGGCGGCAATGAGATATCAAGTGCACGGACAGGCATTACAATACTTCCCGGATCGGACAGGACATTGATTACCAACAATCTGATTAATCTGCATGATACCGGGGTGTATAATGAGGGCGAAAACACGGTGGCAAGATTCAATGCAATAGGCGGTAATTCACTTGTCGGCGCAGCATCCGTGTCGAACTTTGAGTTGGATGCTAGCTGGAACCGTTGGCACGACAATGAAGAAGATACCGGTGAGAATGTTTTTGCCGGCAATGTGCTTGATGCGGAAACCGTTCTCGGTGTCGGGACCGGCGCGTTTGCCCGCGGAGGCGAGCTGGCCCGGGACATAGAACAGGGACTCGAAGTGCAGACGACCGGAGCGGGGGATACCGGCGAGGTTTACCTTACCGCACTGTCCGGTGAAGACGTGCCGGAGCAGGCCGCTTTTACGCATGCAGTACGTGCCTCTTACTCGCGCCTTACTCTCGATCCAGAGGACAGGGAGGCCGGACATATCACGGAAGTGAGATTAGGGTTCGGTTATACGGGACCGCAGGCCGATGCCGTTGCATATTGGTTTGATGACAACGATTGGGTGAGGTGCTCGGACCAGACGTTTTTTGTCGATCCGGATAAGTTTGACGGGTTTGAGGGCTATATCGAGGTGGTTATCAACATGGACAGTTCTCCTTCACTGGCCGATTTCAGCAGCAGATTTTTTGCCTTTCCAGCGTCATTGGAGGGAGAAGAGTCGAGCAGGGGCAGTTTCTGTTTTATCGCGACGGCAGCTTATGGTATGCAGACGGCGGCGGAATTAAATGCACTCAGGGCTTTACGTGACCATCTTATACTCAATACCCAACAGGGAAAAGCCTTTGTTGATACGTATTACCTGCTCAGCCCACCGGTTGCTGCGGTCA
>PUNP01000293.1 GCA_003551785.1 Candidatus Brocadiaceae bacterium
CCAAACAGAAAGTTGTCGCGGCTTAGCCGCAATGTTAAACAACAACTGATTCCGTGATTCAGGCTACAGTCTTCTTCCCTTTCCAGTCTTGAAAATCCCCTTTTACGGGTTATGTTCAAAAATTATTGAACAAACCTTATCCCCGGTGGATCTTTTCCCTGCAAGTGCATAATCCACCGGGCGGAGCGTGTCCGGAATCGGAATAAGCTCAGGGATCAAACGAAAACCAGCCACTAATTCACACTGATCCGGTACGGAAAAGATAGTTATATTTCGCATTTTTAGCGTATTTCGTGGTTGAAAAAATAGTTCTGATTAGTGAAGATTAACGGAGTAAACAAAAAATTTTAATAATACTGTGAAGTTTCGCGAATTAATGACAGTAACAACAGGGAACTTGTAATGCCAACAGATTATGACAGTCCATGGAAAGACATGCTGGACAACTATTTTCCGGCGTTCATGGAGCTTTCCCTCCCCCATGCTTTTACGGAAATAGATTGGGGGCTGGGCTACGAAATCCTGGATACGGAGTTGCGGCAAATTGTCCGCGACGCTGACACCGGACGCCGCTACGCAGACAAGTTGATGAAGGTATATCTCCGGGGCGGTTCGGCGTTGTTCGTCTTCATTCATACAGAAGTGCAAGCGCAGTACGATGCGGAATTCACGCAACGCATGTTCACGTATCACTACCGCATATTCGACCGCTATCGTGAGCCAGTAGTCAGTCTCGCCGTACTCGCCTACGAGAACGAACAATGGCGCCCCGGCACGTACAGCTATTCCCGCTGGGGTTGCAGCCTGAACTTTGAGTTTTGCGTCGTCAAACTGGCTGACTATCGACAGAACTGGTCGTTACTGGAGGATAGTGATAACCCGTTCGCCACCGTTGTGATGGCCCATCTCAAAAACCAGGACACACAGAAAGATTACGATGACCGTCGGTACTGGAAGATGCAACTGATGCGTCGCATGTACGAACGTGAATTTGCACGCCAGACAATTCTGGATATATTCAGTTTTATAGACTGGTTAATGACACTGCCTGAAGAGATAGAACAAAGTTTTGAACAGGAACTGGAAACCTATGAAAAGGAAAAGAAAATGCCGTACGTAACCAACATAGAGAAAAGAGGCGAGAAAAGAGGCGAGAAAAGAGGCGAATTCAGGCTGCTTCGACGTCTACTGGAAAACCGCTTCGGCGACATCCCGGAGCAGTACCGCGAACGCCTGGAGCAAGCCGACAGCGAAACACTCCTCAAATGGTCCGAGCGCATCCTTACTGCCGAAACCATCGAAGAAGTGTTTGAAGATGTGAATCGTTAACAGGACAGAAAAATGGAAAAAAATTTTCTGTCCCCAATTTTTCTGTCGGATAGTAAAGTAGCGACGGCGTCCCCGCCGTCGGAATTGGTCGGCGGGGATGCCGACCCTACTATATACACCCCCCTTCGTTATCTTAGTTGCCTTCTGTTCAATTTTTTGTGTCTTTTCGCATGCCACGACGAAGGCTTTGCGAAGTCGGGTGTTTCTTGTGGCTATTAAAAATCTTCGCGTCCTTTGCGATCTTCTGTTAACATTTTTGTGCATTTTTGTGTTTTTTGTGGCTATATTGCATTCTCTCTGCCCGACTCTGTGGTCTCTAATGAGCGAAGCGAACGGGTGGCGAAAAAAACTGTCCCATTTATTATCGAAGACCGCGTTTGAACGAAGTAAATCACGCAGTGGCTATTACTGCAAGCTTAAACCCGTGATTTCGCGCCAAAAACAGGGCTCTAAGCCAGTCACAGCCCCCGTTTAAATTCATAAGCATCTGCCAAACATAAACTTGCTGCGGCTTGGCCACAATGTGTACCGCAATGTGCACAACGGCACCCATATAACAACAATGAACAGTAACAATCCCATAGAATATTTGCTTGCAGAAAACGAAGGGAAAACCCTTGAATTCAAGGAAAACTGTTCTTCTCTAGCCAATATTGTCCGCACAGCGGTTGCCTTTGCCAATACGGCAGGGGGCGTGTTGCTAGTTGGCGTACGCGACAAAACCAAGGAAATTGTCGGGCTTAAGTCGGCACTCGATGATGAAGAGCGCCTAGCCAATACCTTTGCCGATTCGATTTATCCTTTACTGATCCCAGAAATTCAGATCGTTTCATGGCGAGACCGAGAGCTGGTCATGGTAACGGTACCGCATTCGGTAGGACCCTATTATGTAAAATCCGAAGGGTTGGATCGTGGCGTCTACGTACGATTAGGTTCCAGCAACCGGCGAGCAGGCCCGGAAATCACGGATACCATCCGTCAACTAACCCGTAACACCTTCTTTGATGAGTGCCCTTGCCCGGAAATCAACTCGGAAGACATTGACTTCCGAGCTGCTTCCGAGTTGTTTTCCGAGTCAGGCAAGACGCTCTCCCAAGCCAAAATACGCAGTCTTGGCTTGCAAACAAACCTCGGGGGGAAATGGGTACCCACTCGGGGTTCCGTGCTGCTCTTCGGCAAGAATCGGGCCTCTATCTTTCCCCACGCACAAATCCGATGCGCCCGCTTCAACGGAACCACTTCCGAACGGTTCATCGACAGCCTGGATATCGACGAGCATCTACCCACAGCCGTTGATACGGTGATTACGTTTGTCGAGAGAAACACGCGGCAACATTTAGAAATCGGGCGGTTAACACGGCAGGAAACGGCGGAATATCCTGTTCAAGCAGTCCGGGAGGCCATCATCAATGCCGTAGTGCATGCCGATTACGGAATTGGCGGAGCAGATATCAAAGTTGTCATATTTGACAATCGACTGGAGGTAACCAGTCCAGGTTTTCTACCTTTTGGACTTACCTTGGAAGCTGCGCTTTCCGGGGTCTCGCGCCTACGCAACCGCGTGATCGCCAGAGTATTTCGAGAACTAAAATTGATCGAGCAATGGGGCACAGGACTGGGCCGGATCATTTCTGTCTGCAAGACACACAACCTACAGGAACCTCGCTTTGAAGAACTCGGCACATCGTTCCGGGTCACGCTGTTTTCAGGTCGACTTCTCGCGGAAAATAGACCGCAATGGCTTGCCCCCTTGATTTCGCACATCATGCAGTCTAATGAAATAACAACAAAAGATGCCGCCAGCCTTTGGCAGACCACTGATCGCACCGCTCGCACTCGTTTACGAAAACTAGTATTGCAGGGAATTTTGCAAGAAATTGGCACCAATCCCAAGGACCCAAAAAAAGTATACAAACTCAAGAAACAATAGCATCAACCACGCAACGACCAACAAATCTTCTTTCGTGTATTTCGTGTATTTCGTAGTTTCAAAAAAGTCTGTCCCCAATAAAAAATCCCTTAGCGCAAATCGCCAGCCTCGGACAGTTTTAATCTAAAGCCATTATTTTTGTAAATATTTTGGTTTATCGTTTCCCCTGCAAAAAGTTGCATACATACGTCCCCAATAAACGATAGTATCTGACCCCGATAATGACGATAATGATTGTCTTTGTTTCGCAAACAGATATAGTATTTGCACTCTGTGCGAACTTTTTGCCAATTCTCTAAGGATTCCAGGAAGGAGTTTAAAAATGCCAGCCATGAAAGAAAAAGAAAAACTTATCACCATCTTTGAACACCTGCCGCCAGAAGCGCAGTGTGAAGTATTGGATTTTGCTGACTTCCTTGCTCACCGCAAACAAGCATCGGACAATCTCCCTCGAACAAATATAGATGAAGTTGCCGGATGCCTTCATTATGAGAGTTCTGCAAAAACAATCCAGGAAATGCATGATGCAATTGAAACTGGGATTAGCGAAAAATGGACAAATTAATCAGCATAGATACGAATGTGATAGTACGTTTCTTAACTGAGGACGATCAGCAGCAATTCGAGAAAGCGAAAGACCTAATCAAAAAGAACTCGATCTTTGTTCCTACCACCGTAGTTTTGGAAACTGATTGGGTGTTGCGTTTCGCGTATAAGTTTAAAAATGAAGACATCAGCAAGGCATTCAGTCGATTTTTCGGATTGCCCAATGTAATCGCCGAAAACGCAAAAGTTCTGGAAAACGCAATTGCCTGGAGTCAAGCAGGACTTGAATTTGCTGACGCTCTCCACTTAGCTGCATCACAAGAAACACAGTCCTTCGCCAGCTTCGATCAACAACTTTGCAAGCGTGGCTCCAGTTTCAGTGCCTGCCCTTTGCGTGATCTGAATTGAACTCTTGTGTCTTTGGTTTCCTAACCCACGTTTGAGCGGCCGCGAGATCACGCGGTATACTCTGTGGTTAAAAACAACTCATAATCTTCGCGTCCTTGGTTGAAATTGCCCCCTGCCCCATTATTGAAGATCAGTGATTCTTCTTCTGTTCCCCTGCCCCCATCCGCGTAAATCTGCGTGATCAGCGGTAAAAAAAATGTTCCCTTACGCATCTTCCGCATATTTAGCGGTTGAAAAAAAAGAGAAAGCAGCAACATAAAAACCGCAGATCACGCAGATTTACGCGGATAAAGAGCAGGGAATTATAATTATTCGCCTGCAGCCCATCCGCGTAAATCTGCGTAATCAGCGGTTGAAAAAATGTTCCCTTCCGCATATTCCGCAGTCAAAAACGGCATTCAACGCCTAAAACCCGTGATTTCGCGCCAAAATCAGGGCTCTAAGCCAGCCACAGACCCCGTTTAAATTCATAACCGTCTGCCAAACAGAAACTTGCTGCAGCTTAGCCGCAATGCAAACAGAACACCTCCTCTCTCCTCCTCACTCTTGACAGTCCACCTTTTACGGGTTATGTTCAAAAATTATTGAACAAACCTTGTCCCCGGTGGATATTTTCCCTCCAAGTGCATAATCCACCGGGCGGAGCGTGTCCGGAATCGGAATAAACTCAAGGAATTATTTGCCACCCACTTCGCTAAAGACAGCCGCATAAGAGGGTATCGGGGTGTCGGGTTCGAGAATGCTTGTAAATAGTGAATTGTAAGTTATTGACAGAAATATTGTGGACAGAAAAATGGGAAAACTTTAGTATACTAATAGTAATACGCATAAGTGTAATAAGTGACATAGGTAAAGCGAATATGAATATCACCCTTTCAGCAGATGAAAAATTAATAAAAAGAAGCAGGCAATTCGCAGCTGAACACGGCACGACACTCAACGATATGATCCGTAATTATATGAAAAAAATTGCCCATCTCTCAGATATCGAAAGAGATGCGGAAGAATTCGCACAACTTGCTAAAAGACAAGCCGGACAATCCCCTGACGATTTCGTCTTTGACCGTGAAAAAATCCACAAACGCTGAGTGTGAAACAGATGAAGTTCTGCTTTATTGATTCAAATCTTATCATTTACGCTAATGACTGCTCCGACAGCCATAAACAAGAACGGGCAATTGAGATTATAAAACACCTGATGCGTACTCAATCAGGCGTTATATCAACGCAGATAATGCAAGAATATGCGAACGTTGCTCTGACAAAACTGGGACAGGAAAGCTCAGGACATCAATTCCAGGGGCAAAATTGGCAACCGTTAAGTTAGTGGCATTTGAACGTGAAAACGGCCCCATTCAGGGTACTGGATGAAAAACATTAAAACCGCGGATCACGCTGATATACGCGGATAAAGAGAACTCACAGCGGCTAAGCCGCAATATTACACAAATCATTTAAATTCAGAAATGCCCGCAAAAAATATGGTTCTAACGTCGAGATTTCAACGTATGGTTATTGCAGCGCGAGATATTACAACTCACAAGCAGGGACCGACCCCGATAATAACTTTTTAGCGTATTTCGCGGTTGAAAAAATAGTTCGGATTAGCCTGCCCTCAGCAGCTTTAGCGAAGGAAGGTGTGGATAAATGAAGATCAGTGGTTCTGCCCCCTATATATCATTATAATTTAAAACATCAATTCTAGGGGCAAAATTGACCTGCTAAGCACTTTCGCAAGGGGACTGTTTTGGGTAACCAAATGATAATCAACTACTTACTTCGGTCCGACCCCCATGCTTCCCCATGCCGTAACAAACAATAAAGTTACAATGACTAGCAAATATGAAAGACTTGCAATACTGTCGAAGCACATTACACTTATGTACCATAATTTGTACGCTTCAGCGAGGAAACGATCATGACAACACTTACAGCTACCGATGCCAGAAAAGGATTATTCGAAATTCTGCGAGAAACCAATGAACAACATGAAATATATCATATCCGCTATAAAAAAGGCGATGCAGTGCTTATGTCCGAGCAAGAATATGAAAGCCTAATAGAAACCCTTGCACTCCTTTCAAGTCCGGACTTTAAAAAAGACTTTGAACGGTCCAAAGAGGAAGCGGAAGCAGGAGATACTCTTTCCTTTGCAGAAGTCTTCGGAGAAGAGCAATGAGCTTCCAAATCCGCTTTACTCGACAAGCGAAAAAGGATGTCGAAAAACTTAGTCCCAAACTGCAGAATAAACTGAAAAGCATTCTACGGCGGAAAATAGCCGTCAATCCTTACGACGGCAAACCATTAAAGGGCGAGCTGAAGGGATTTTATTCAATACGCTTGACCTATCAGGACAGAATCATTTATTCAATTGACAAACAAGAGTTGCTGGTAGTGATTATTCGAGCCAAAACCCACTACGGTCAATAGCAATCGTGACCCCCCTCGTCCCCTGTACTATATATAATTGTCTCGCCAGTAAAATCCGTGGGTTAAATTTGGTTCGGACAACTCGCCGAGTTACAATTAACCCACAGAATTTACTGACGAGACATAAATAAAAACCGTATGGCTGACATCACCAACCCACACGACAAGTTCTTTCGGGAAGTCTGGAGCCGTCAGGAAATCGCTGTTGATTTCCTGGCAAACTATCTGC
>PUNP01000741.1 GCA_003551785.1 Candidatus Brocadiaceae bacterium
ATCCATCGACTTTGGGAATTTGCACTGAAATATTGACGTGTTTTCTCGACCATTGCGTCAAGGGTGGATTCATTGGATACGCACAACTGCTGTGAATTTCTCTCTCCATCAACAAGCGCATACCTTTCGGGATATTCCTCTACATCACCAACAGAGCGTCTGTAGAGAGTCCCGGGCGGTACGTCTCCACCCAACCGGTTACGTCTACTCCAATCACGTTCATTTTCGCCCCGGGTACCGAATGATCGGCCGGTAAATGAAGGGTACAGAACCGTTTCCCGAATGTCGGCGACAGGTTCAGGGTTCTCCGGCACCACCCTCCCCACTTCTCCGGGCATATACCAGCGCACGCCGAGTTGCTCCAATAATTCATAAACGCCAAACAAAGTGCCTTGCGCAGTCAATCCCCGGATTGAAATACTATGGTTATCCACGACCAGAGCAAAAGCCGACCTGTCATTGCTCTGTTCACGTATAAAGTCCTTGAGCGCAGAATCAGCCGCCTTGCCCAGACGTATGGGTAGCATATCGTTCGGCAACTCGTCCTCGCTCACCACCTGCAGCGCAACCCCTGTCATGATTTCGATATGCTTGAGCAGTTCTTCGGCCGCCTGCTGCTCGGGTTCCTCGGGATCGTCCGGCAGAATTATCCCAGCACGACTCTCACCATCCTGCACCAGAACCACCCCGGCAAAGGCGCATACGCTGAGAAGTGATGCAGACACAAAAAAAATGAAAAACGTCGACAAAAAACGGCACCTGCACATCATCTTTTTCGGATAACTCATCAGCTTTCTCCAAATTCAACAAATTAAAATTTTTCTCACTTATACTCAGCAAATCGACTCATTTCAAAAGATTATAGCGCAGCAAGAGGGGCTGATCAAATTGATATATTTTCTCTAAGCCGTCCACTTGTGTTCTTAGTCGTAATAAAATGCGGCTTCCCATCTATTTCATAAACCAACGACAACATTTAATATAACGGATTGATAATCAATGTTTTAAGCTTCATTTTCGAGGCTTTTAAATTTTACAGTGTGTACTTTCGGGTTCTCAAACGGCGGTTTACCCTTTCGGGCGCGTCTTCAGCGGCGCATCTGCGGCAAATGTCTGCACTTGCAGTATACGAATACAGCTGCGCTTGACATTTGCCGCAGATGCACCACTGAAAACGCGTAAAATGTTCGAGATAAAGTAACGGATGCTGCTGACCTGAAAAGTCTGCTCGCCATAGTAACTCCTTTATTTAATTAAAAGTTGATTTGAATAAGAGTTTCCAAAGGTTGCTACACTTTAAGCCATTTTTAGGACCTATGAGGATTCCCGTCAAAAGTTTTTTCTAAGCTTTTTCAAAAAGCGGAGAGGGTGCCGACGCCTGCGTGCCGTACCGGAGCAGGCGTCAGCCCGAAGAACCGGCTAAAACGTCAGTCGATATATTCATAAATACCGCCGGGCAGAATACGGAAAGGACGCTGATCCTCCTGGTCCTCCATATCAACGCGCGGTCCGGTAAACAGGTAACTTGGCCGGGTCATGCCGCCAGTGCCAAGCTCGTCGTTGCCCACGCGGTCAAACTTCAGCGCAAGCAGGTTGTCATCACCCGGCTCGATATGATCGCTCAGATCAAAAGTTATCGTTCGGGCAAGAGAAGCGCGGCCGCGGCCCACGAACTCGTCGTTGCAATACACCCTGAGCATGCCTTCCCCCCCGCCTATCAGAAGCCCCAGCGTAGGATTGCCGTCATCGTCGCGTTCAAGCTCGTCAAAATCAAGTTCAAAAGGAATCCGGTACCATACCGCTCCTTTACGATAGCCGGCAAAACCCTGAGCGTCCCAGGTGGAACGGTATGTCGATGTTTTGAAGTGATGATCATCATTGATCTCCCGACGATAATAGCCCTGAAGTCCGCCCATCACCTTGCGGTCGAGGCTGGTCTTGAGCCGCTCCGGAATCTCGTACACTATGCGGTAGGGATCGCTCGAATACTCCAGAGCGCCTTTAATAGCGTTCTCATGGAACAGTCTAAGAAAGGTTGCACCCATCCGCGAGGCGAACTGACGGTTGCGCTCCATATCCCCGGCATGTTTCTCCTGCATAGCTTCATACTGAGCGAGCGCATCCTCGAAGTTGTAATCACACATATATTCATAGAGGTCAAGATACATGCGAAGGCGGTCGGTCTGAAGCTGCATATAGCCGGCGCGCGTGCGCTCCAGTTCGGTTCCGGCCTGCCGCTGGGCCTCCTTCAGGATACCATCCATCTCATCGAGAAACTCATAATCATAAACCAGCGGATAGGCGAAGAATGAACCGGTCTCTATGCCAGCCGTGCTCTGCCGCTCAGCCATCGCCAGGAAATACTCCTCCATCGCGTCCGCGCCGTCGCCGTAGGCCTTCTCGCAGAACTCACGCACGAGCTCGCGCCAGTTCTGTGTATGGTCCCACGAGAGTCTGGCACCGATATAATTATTGGCACCACTCACTTCCCAGTTATCGTACAGGTTAAAACGCATACCGGTGAACCCGAGCTCATGCTCGTAGGGGATGCCCTCGCCGAATATCTTTATCATCGATATCGGCAGGTAGCCGTTGGCCACGTTATAGCCGTAATAATAACGTTTCAGCACATTGCCCTGCTCCTGATTCAACCGCCCCCACTGATCGATCACGCCGCGGAAATAATGGCGCTGCCGCGAACTCATGCAGCCGATGCCTTGCATGCGAGAGAAGTTCAGATCGGCAACTTCAATGGCAATACGCGGATGCGGACGGTGGCGTTTGGGATAATCTCCGTGCCAGGAATAGATCAGAAATGTCAGATGCAGGTTGGGGAACTCGTCCTCGGTCTCTTCCAGAATCGTGTTGAAAAAGTGGATGATGAGGTCCGTGCCGTCTGGGCGGCCCGAATCGATTGACCGGCGGTCGGTGTACTGGCGCTGAAGCGCCCCGCCGTCGCCAGGGCCGTAACCGCGCAGCGAGACCTCCTTGTCGGCCGGCCAGTCATTCTCTTCAAACCGATTACGGATATGTTCTATAGTCTCCTGAACCACCTCGGTATTTCCTGGTTCAACACATTCATCAAGTTCGTCATGAAAGCGGTGGAAACGGCTGGTATCACCGTGCCCGCCGGTTTGGAACGTTTCGATAAGCACGCTCCTATGCTGCATTTTCATGCGCTGTTTCCAGCGGAAGAACTCATACTGCGCCTCCGCGTCCCGCTGCATGCCCCCGTACCACGCGTGGCGCTGTGGGAAGGAGGGCGCCGACTGAATATCAATATCCGGGACACTGACTGTGCTTTGCTCGGGTATGACCTCGCCCTCTTCTCCCGGGAAGACCCAATCGCAGCCAAGTCGGTAAAGTAATTCGTAAATTCCGTGAGAGGAACCGAAATCGGCGTATTCGCCGTACCCGGATATCAGAACGCTGCCATGGGAAGTCAAGAGACGGAACGCCTCCGGCTCGTCGGTGTGCTCAGTCTGTTCCGCACCCAATTCCAGGGCAAGCTCGCCCAGCACTATGGCTGGAGCCTCGATTTCGCTCACGTCTTCGGTCTCGAACACCTCAAGCTTTGTGCCGCTCATGCGCTCCAGGTGATAGTTCAGATCGTCGATCGCCGAAGCCAGCAGCAGTCGGCCCTGTTCGTGTGTATCCATCTCCCTCGTAAAGGGTCTAATTTCCTGCGGAGAACGGGCCTCGGCACTTTCAGTTGTACGCGGGAGGGGATCCATATCAAGCGGAACATGATATATTCGGGCGACCGCTTCGCCTCCGTCAACCAAAACGAGTTCAACAGAGGCGTACGAGCTCAAAAACACTGCTGAAAAGAAAAATGTGAAAAACACCGACACAAAACGACACCTGCAAGTTAAACTTTTTACATAACGCATTGACATAATCATTCTCCTTTTTTCAAAAAAACAAAACACATCTCATCACCTCACTTGCATACGGGTTTCACGGGTATATCGCCAATTATACGAATTTTCAAACGACCCATTCGGGTCTCTCCATTACACGCTCTTATTGCAGCCATTCCGCGATTTCGGAGTAGCCGAGACGCCGGGCTCAGTCAAGCGGCGTGCGCTCCCGCGCCCCCCTGATCTCGGCGTCAGCATCGGCATCAGGCAGCAAACGTACGATAGCAGCCCGGTTGTATGCCGCGGCCAGGTGCAGGGGCGTATCGCTCTCAACATTTGTCGCATTGACATCCGCGCCTTTTTTGATCATTGCTCATTACTGCTCACCGTCCATCTCAACCACTTCTTCCGGCAGCATAAGCTGCGAGGGACGGAGCGCTACATAAGGGGGGACATTGAGCAGTTGCCAGGCACCGCTTACTCCATCAATCATCCATACACGCCCGTCCTGCCCCTCCGGCACCTCGCATATAAAATAACCGCCGCTGCGCGTGTCGGTGGTTATGTCCTCTCGCTCTTTCGCCCGGCGGAAATCGCGCCAGAAGCGAAAAACCGCCTCGCCGTCGGCGTCCCGAATGTCACCGACCGGATTGGGCGTGTAAAAAGAAATCCGTTCCGTGCCCTTCGGCACGTAGAAGTAAACACTTTTCCAGTGTCTTGTATTAATCCGGCGGGTGGGGCCTATATATCGCGTGAACATCATGTTTTCGTCGCCGGTAAGCACCTTTGCAGCCCCCACACCACCGTCTACCTCTATGCGATGAAGGCCCTTGTGCGGCGTATGGAGCCTGACGAGCTCATCTTTGGTATCGGGAGGAAAGCTCTTTTCGACGACTACAAAATCCATCACGTCATCAATCGCCTTTTCGGAAAACAGGGTAACGTTGATGTTCCCCGCCCTGTCAGGCCACATTCCCCCGCCCGATATCGTAATTTCAACCTCAGCGGGTGCCTCATCCACCCATGTGAAAATTTCCTGCACTCCCTGCGGGGGGAGCCCGAACCCGTGCCGGCCGGGGGCACGCTCTGCGAGGCCGAGCGGTTTTGCTGCGGGGACCAGATTATCACTGAAAGTAAGGATTTCATAGTCGCCGACCTCGTTATTGGCTATACCATCCTCCAGAAACGCAAAAACGTCTTTATCCCCTATGGGGCGTATATCTTTCCAGGGATTCTCGTCGGCCGGAACGCCCCAAGAGGCTTTCTCGGGGAACTCCACCCTGCGCGGAAAAGCAAACAGCCCGTAGACGTTGACCATCATCGTCTTGCGCATCCGGAACGCATGGCGCAGCACCTCGCCGTAGGCATCGAGACGGGCTTCTTCTCCCTGCGCAGCGTTGAAATCCTTGAATAGTTCGACGTAACGGGTATAGAGTATCAGGTGCTTTATCCGGCGTTGCACAGCATCTTCTTCGGTTTCCCGGAGCGCTTGATCGAGTTTTAGATACATCCTTCCCACCAGGTCCTCGGTAACCGACATGCGCCGGTCTTCTTCATCAATACGATAAACCAGTCGATAGAAACGGTCCATCGGTTCCCGTGCCGCTGCGAACGTTTTCTCCAGAAAATCTTCATAGAGTTCATCGATCTTCCCTGATTCATCCGTATCCCACAGGAGTCGTGAAGCCACATAGGCACCGAGTCCGATCGCCCCGTTGCCGTGATGGGTGCCCGAGACCATCATACGGGCGCCTCGCCTGTAGAAATCGGGGATAGTGCGCCGGAGATAGTTTAAATTGGAAACGCGCTGTCCATGCGGCAGAAAAGCGCTGATTATGTTATTGTAGTATTCAAAAACGCCGAAGAAGCCGGCCCCGCCCCGTTCGGCCCAGGCCTCGAACAGTTCTTCCGGCTCCCATCCGCCCGTCAGGTGTCCGGCCGCCACACTTACCCCCACCTGTGGATGCACCTCTATTTCGGGAGGAGCGGTATGGAAATTGTACGCGTAAATACCCACATATTTTTCCCCCAGCCCGAGTTCGTTTATCGCTTCGGCCACTTCGTTGGCCAATGTTACCACCCGGTCGCTTACGCTTCCCATCTCCCCACACTCCTCACATTCGCACCAATTGCCGCCGTCGGAGGGGTCCATGCTGATACTCTTGCGATCGGGATTTTCTTTCATCACTTCTACGGCATGTTCGACTACCAGATTACGCAACCCGGGATTTGAGATGCATAGCTTGGTAGAACCTCCCACCCATTTTCTCTCTCCGTCGACCTTTGCATAAAAGTCAGGGTTTTCGTCAAACTTCTCCTGGTTTGCGCGGATAATGCCTCCGTAAGCATGTGTGCTTCGCACCAAAAACCCCTCTGCAAGGCGATTACGTCTCTGCCAGGTGGCATAAAGTTCCCCATCAACGAAACGGTCTTCACCGCGTGAAGTATGAGAATACAGCCTTCTTGCCACGTAATCCGGGCGCTCGAAATCGTCCACACTCACCCTGAGTTCTTCCCTTTCAGGGACGACCTCCCACGCCTGCCCCGGGAAAAACTGGCGGTAACCCAGCCTGTAGAGGAAGTCCCATACGGCATGGGTTACGGCCTCAGGCGCTGCACCTATAAGCCGCACTCCGTCCGCGTGGGTTTGTATAAGATATTCTTCCCGGCGTTTAGGGTCGTCCGGGTCAAAATCAGGCTTCGAATCGGCTTCATCGAAGTGGGTGTGAAGGCCCACGGCAATCCCCTCATTACCCTCTCCGGATATGACGGTAAATTCCGCTCCGGTTATCCGGTCGAGTTTCGCCGCCAGATCGGAGGCGGCTTGTTCAACCTTTTCACAGGCCTCCGGGGCAACAACCACATCATAATAAGCCTCTCCGCCGGAAGCCAGCACCACCTCCGTAGAGGCGTCTGCGTTCCTGACCGCCAAAAACAGAAAAAGCGCAAAC
>PUNP01000023.1 GCA_003551785.1 Candidatus Brocadiaceae bacterium
AGGTGCAAAATGAGAAATATAGTAACACAAGATGCCTTTCATAGTATAGCACGCATCCCTGCGTGCGCTCTGGACAGGCAAGATGCCTGTCATACATTACGCCTGCACCTTTTCGGCCACGCCCCGAGACCAGGCAGGCGGCATAATAACCCGGGGGCTATCCAGATATTTCCAGTTCTTTTTTCGATAGCGATCCCGATAGCGACTTGTGGCATTGTTGCATAGTTCACACTCTGCCGGTTCACGGACGGGATTCTGTTGACGATTACGGGCGACGAGTAGAATCCTTTCAATCGTGTACCGTAATCGTTCACCGAATAGGCACCTGAGTAGTGACTTTCGTTTGACATTAGCGCGGTTTAAGAATCGCTAGGCGCCTCGAACCGCGCCATGATACCCCACGCTTTGCCGCGGTTGCTGTCCAGGGCGATCATCAAGCGGTTACGCCCCGGGCGCGGCTTCACGGGCATGCTGTGCGCGTCGACCTTCGCCGGATTCGATCCCGGACCTTGGAAGACCAGAGCGTCGTTCAGCCAGACCCGGATCGGCCCGTCGCAACCCAGATGCAACATGCCTTCCCGCCCGTCGCCGCCGTCGAATTCGCCGGCGAAATAGACGACGCCGGGCCGGCCGCCGATCCGGTCGTGCGCATCAACAAACGCATCCGGCGGCACGTATTCGCTGCCGGCGCCGGGCATGGCTTCGCGCATTTCCCAGCCCAGGTCACTGCGTTCCAGGTCAGGCGGCGTCAACGCCTCGAGCCCGGCCGGAAGGGGTTGCAGACCGGAAACCTGCCAGCGCGTTATAAACGGCGCGTCGAAGACGACATCCGCCACGAAAATGTCGGGGTGATTCCACTGGTTCACGGCGGGATCGTCCGGCGCGATGTGGTTCGAGTAATAGGCCATGGCAAAGCGATGCCGGTTGCCCGGCCAGGGCGCCACGCTCATGTAGGCGCAGTCGAAACCGGGACCCGACGGCATGACGAACTGCAGTTCCGGCCGGTCGCCGACAATCTTGAACAGTGCCAGTTGCGAAACGTTGGTGCCCGCGCGCGGCGACCAGCGACCACCGATGTACAGGTCGTCGCCAACGAACCACAGCATCGGGTTGTTCATCACGAGATCCAGCGTGACCCAGTCCCATTGGCTGTAAGGCGGCGTGGCCCGTGCCAGTATGGGACCGATGTCACTTTTTGACCGGATGAGCATGGCCGCGGCGCCATCCGGTTTGAAATCGACGGACGCCTCGTTGCCGTCTTCGCACAGGAGGCCTTGATGCGACCAGGCCAGTCCGTCATCGCTTTCGAACCAGGCCACAACGAATCGGCCGGTGTTCGGATCGCGGCCATAAGCGGGACAGTAATGGCGTCCCTGGAACCAGCGCGGTTTCCACATGACCCAGCCGTCCGCACCGGTATAGGGGGTCCAGGGCGACCAGTTCAGGCCGTTTTCGGTCCAGGAGGTTCCGCTGCGGCGCGAACGGGTCATTCCGGCGGCCGTGCCCTCGAAACCTACCAGGTGCAGGCGCCGGTCTCCGACGGCGTAAAGCTGCGCGTCCCGCGTGTCGCGATCACTGCGCGCGACGGTGACGGTATCGAAATGCGCACCGCCGTCGCGGCTGCGCTGCACGACCAGGCGACCCTGGTCACAGACATGCGCGTCGCCCTGGCGGTAGCCGACATAGAGCGCGCCCTGAAACCAGGCCGCGCCCGTGAAAGCGTTATGAAACGAATCGGCGGTGATGCGCCGGATGCTTCGAATGATCATGATCCCACTCCTGTATCTACGCTAAAGACGCTTGCAGGTTTTGCATACGCCTCGCTAGTTTGCGGTTTTCAGTTCAATTCGGCACGCTTGGGTTCCCGGCTCCGGTTGTGACGCGCCACGATGTGGCCCACGATCCGGATGCGCTCGATGTCACCGGTGGATGAGAGTTCGTCGGAAATGCCCAGGATCAGTCGGGGCGCGAAGCGCTCGATCAGTTCGTGCGTGGCCTCTTTTAGCAGGGATACCGGGAAGGTCCGGTCGAAATACACGGCCGGTAACCCGTCGAGCAGGAACATGTCGTCACCCAGACCCGCCTGGATTTCCGCGAACGTCACATCGCCCGGTCGAGTTCCGTTTGTGTCAATTGCCCTGTGGGACGCGGCAGCCGTGCCGCCGACCAGGGCGGCGGCAACGGCTCGCCGGCAAACAGCTTGTCTCCGAACAAGCAACCGATTCGCGGTTGCCAGATGATCTTGCCGTCCGATTGGCCGAACGCGACCTTCTTGTGTAAACCGGCCAGTGAATCTTCCACTTGCTTCACCTCATGGTTGCAATTACCGGAACGGAAAATCGTCCTTCAAAAGTATGCGACGCGCTTCAGTAGGCCTGGACTCGCTGCCGTCGGCATCGACATATGTCGCGAACAAAAATAGCTCTATGCCCGGCTGCAGATTGCTGGCGTCAAGAACCGGTTCAGCACCTGAGACTATGCGCTCGGCACCGCGTCCGTCCTCGTAGGCGGACACGTAAACGCGGTATTCCTGGGCGCCTTCGATCTCTGTGAGCTTGATCTCGAGGCGCGTCACGAGGCCGTCGTAGTCGTCCGGCGGCGCCAGGGTTTCAAATGCCGTCGGGTCGCCCACGCCCGTTTCACGCAGCGCCGCGATCGGGTTAGGCAATTCGCGCGCCGTTTCGGCCCATTGTTGTTCGAGCAGGCCGGCCGTTGCGCGCTGCACCTCCACCGGTGCGTCGGTCATCGATTCGGCGTCCTCATAAACCGCCTTGAGCCGATGCAACCGCACGCTGCGGTCCTCGACTTCGAGCTTCTCGTGCGCGTATATGTTGTGCGTACGATGCTCGACGATGATCCGGCGCAGTTTCAGCGGCAATTGCACGACGCCGTCGCCGCCCTCGCTGCCCCACCAGGTCGTGTCATGCTCGCGGAAGTTGTCGTACGGCAGATGCGACGGCAGCGGGAATTCGAGATAGCGCCAGCCGTCGTAGTTGAAATACGACCAGGTGTGGATGTCGTCGCAGTTCCAGTCGTCCTTCGTGCCGGTGCTGCGCCAGATTTCGCCATCGGCATCCTCAACCTCGTAGACAATCCGGCCCCAGTTCGAGCGGCCGTCGGCCCAGACGCCCAGCGCGCGCGCTTTGCCGGGAATCGGGATGGGTGCTTCCGGTTCGAACACGCCGTACCAGGCGGCCAGCGGCCGCTCGACATCCGGATCGTCGAGCTCGATCTGCCAGACCGAAGCGTTGCGCTTGGGACATTCGACGATTTCCGAACGCATTGGGCCGTCGTAACGCGGCGCGGCCCAGTGTGCTTCGGCATGCGGCTCATACGGCCCCGGCGTGTAGGTCCATGGAGTTTCCAGAGCATCAAGCAACTGGTGATGCTTGCCGGGCGCCACCTGGTTCTCGGGACGGTATTCCACCCGGCGGCCGCCCATGGCCGCTTCCATCATCGGATGTTCCGTCCGAACGAAAGTGTGGTCGGTTTCGCCCAGCCCGACTTCGAGCACGGTATCGTCCGAAACGATCCATAGCGGGGTCGGCGTCAGGGTCACGCGAGCCCAGCCCTGGGTATCAGGTTCGAGGGGAAAGGTGTTGCCCGATTCGTCCACTTTCTCGAAGACGCCGTCTTCCGGCAGCCGCAGGCGCGCCTCGCGCCGGCCGCGAACGGTCCACATCGGATACACGTTGCGGTCATTCGAGGTGAAATGCAGACAGTAGGCCGAATGCGACCCGGTCGGCAGGTACCCCTGGTATTCGCCCGGATCGAGCATTCGGGTCATGGTCGCGTAGGCTGTCAGCGCCGGTTTAGGATTATATTCCGGGCGGCGCGCTACCAGACCGAGTTCGCCATAGTGTTGATTGCCCCATTTCCCGGAACAGTCATGCACGGTAAAACAACCGGCCAGGGTCGAGTTGGGAATCATGGCCAGCGAAAGGGCTGACAGCCGCACATAGTGATCCGCCGAGCGCCGGTGCCCCAGGGCCAGCGGATTGCTGGTGGGATAGTAGGATTCGGGGTGGATGATCGGCACATCCTCGTAACCGTGTTCCTTCATGGCCTGGCGCAGCAACCACACCCGATTCGGCGTGACTTCCCGAATCGGCATCTCGGGCGTCCGTTCGAAAGTCGGTTCATCGACGCCGATGTAGTCGAACAGCTCGCGCGGAAACCCGGATTCCAGCAACGGGATGGTAAACGACGAGGCGGCCCATGCCAGCGCGATCGGCGCGTCGGGCGCGTGCATCCGGATGCCTTCGCAGACGGCTTTGCCGTAAATGAAATTCCCGCGCACCCGCCGGGCTTCCTCTTCAGTCCAGGTCGGATCTTCGCCGATATATTGGCGAGGCACGCCATAGGTCAAATCCCGTGTGATACTGGTCTCGATAAACATGGAAAACGAGGGAACCAGCGGGTTTTCTTCGAAACGTCTTGCAATCCGTTTGCCAATTTGGTCACGATTAGCTTTGTATTTTTCGGGATCGTACGGATCTTCAAAGGCCCAGGGTTGCGCGCTGCGTTGATCGTTACCGATATGTTGGGGCCAGGGCCGCACTCCCCACTCGCGCATCAGCTCGGGATCGCGACTGGCGCCGAAACGGGCGCCGACGGCACGGATCAGGTAATAATTCTCCTTCGGATCCGCATGGGTGCCATGACCGCCCATCCAGTTCCAGAAACCCCACTGGCTGTTTTCCGGCGTGGCCTGACGCTCGTCCGGCGGCAACTGCGCGAACGTCGCTGGACGCGCCAGGCGGGACGTCTGCGCTCGGTCGCGACGGAAAAGGCGTCGTATCGCACTACCCGATGCTGGCGCATCTTCCGTCACTTCAACTTCGGTCAACACGTTGTGAAGCCCGTAGACGCCGGGTTCGAGCGGGATCTCCAGGCGCGCCTGCTCGCGGGGTCCCAGCGCGATCCGACGCCGGGATACGCCGGCCGGCTGATCGTAGGGATCGGTGACCGTCACGGTAAGGTCGGCCGTTACCGGATGGCTACGCCGGCTTTCGAGATCGACCTGCCAGATCGGTTTCTCGGGCGCGACATAGGTATTGCCATGACGGTTGCCGCCGGCGATCATGCGCAGCGGCGCCTCTTCCAGCGTCATGGCGAATACGCGCACCCCACTGGGAAGACCGCCCTGATAATAGCCGTAATCCGCCGGATCGGGATAAGCCCGATAGGGATGCGCCGCCTTGGTCAGTTCCAGGAAGAAAACGTTCTGCTCGCGCAATTCCGAACCGATCATGGCTGCGTCCAGATCGATGGGAACAAGCCACAGATTGGCGTTCGAGCCGTCCTTGGCGCGAACCGCGAGACGCACAGCGTCACCCGGCGCACTGCTCGCGCTGAACGTCGGAATGTCGGCCGCCACATCAATCGGGAATCCGGCGTGAGGCCGGTAGAAGCGCGCCGTGATAACCGGTAGCGTATGCTCCTCGCCGTCATGAGCGGCCACCAGCCACAGGCGCTGGTAGGGCCGGTTCGGCACGCGAAACGTGATCCGCGCCGGATCGAACTGGGTCGGCGCGGGCCAGGTGTTTTGGCCGTAGATATGACCGACAAAATTCCGGTGACGGAACAGGCTTTGACTGAGATCGACATGATCGAGGTCGTCCGGCCGTGGGTTGAATTCAAAAGGGATACCGTCGATCAGGCCCTGCCCTTGTGGCAATGCGCCGGACTCCAGGGCACGTGCATTGAGGCGTAAATCCAGCGACACCGGATGAAAATGCCCGGGCGTTTCGTCGGTCAGCGATCGGACTTCCAGCGCGGCGATGCGCACCGGACGCCGCACCCAGAGAAATACATCGCCGGCCCGCTCGGCTCCGGGTTTATGCTCCGCAATCAGGTAGCCATCGCAATAGATCCGAACGCTGCCGGCTTGATGGACGATGCGCAGGTCCGACCAGCGTTCCGTGACGGCCGGCAGCACATCGAGCGCGGATTCGATCTCGCGCCGCCAGGATTCAGGCGAAAGCGGGGAAATGCTGCGAAACAGATTTGTGAATTGCGGAGCAACGATATTGCCTCTCCCATCCCGCGCAAAATCCAGCCGGAACCCACTGTCGTGCCGCAATTCGGCATCGCGCAAGTACGTTTCGCCGGGATCCGGCAGCGCCGGTGTTGCCCGGCGATTGGCGTCGAACAGCAACCCATACGCCAGAGCCGGATCCGGGGACAGCGTTTCCATGAGCGAGCAGACCCATAGATTCATCGCCGCCATGCTCACAGCGGAACAGCTCGAAAAAGCCGTCCGTCACCTCAGCGGACCGCACGGCTGGAATTCCCTCGGCCCACACGCCCCGCAGGGACCTTCGGCCCCCGACATCAGCCCCCCGGCCAGGGAGATTCAACTTGACATTCCGGAGGACATCAAAGGCTCCGGAACGAAGGAGGACCCTTATGTGGACGCGATCAGCGGGTTTCTCGAACAATTCGATTTCCCGCGCGAGCTGGTCCAAAATTACAAAGGGGCGCGCCCAAGCATCGAGACACCGGTAAAAGACTACATGAAAGAGAAGGATGACCCCCGGCTGGATGTCGCCGGGCAGATCGACCAATACCTTTCGTCACTCGCCTACGAACCTGTCACCGTGATCCTCCCTCCGGGGCATTACCTCGAGACAGCCAAGACCCGGGAGTACAAGTGGCCCTTTTATCGCGTGCGTGACGGAAAAGTGGACCAGGTCGGCTACCGGGAAAGAGAATATGAAATTTGTCTGGAAGTACCGCCGAATGTATGGCTCGTGGCTGAGGATGGCGGACGGCCCGTGATCGAGCCGGAAATTCAGCCGGAAACAAG
>PUNP01001008.1 GCA_003551785.1 Candidatus Brocadiaceae bacterium
ACCGTTCAGCGCCAAGCCCCAGGACGGGGACGGGGCAGCTTTTTGTTACTTCGGTAAACCGGTGTGTATGAAAAGTTTTAATCGCGTCGGCACCGAGTTCCGACAATATGCGGGTGCAGGTCAGTACACGTTCGTGCATCTGCTTGGGGGAAAGGGTTTCGGGCTCGGCCGGATAATATTCACCAATAACAGGCAGGCCAAGACTGCGCGCGTCTTCACACAGGTTCCGGAAACATTCCACATTGGCTGCATCGACCGCTTCGCTGCCGGTCTGGAGTGTTAACGAGATAAGAACGGCGTCAGCTCCGAGCCGGACGGCCTCGGCGGCCGAGCAGGCAGGAACCGTTACCGAATCTTTGTACTGCCATTGATAGCAATAGACGGAACTCCAGTTCAGACGCAATATGGGCATAGGCGCGCCTTTAAAGTTGAACGCATGCCGGCAGTGCGGCAGCATACCTGGCGAGAGCAATACGGCATCTACGCACGGGGCGATTTTAGCAGCTGTCTCAGGAACATTAACCATGCCCTCGATGGGCCCGTCAAATTCACCGTGGTCTATAGCGATAATTACCGCCTTTTCAGTACGGTTGAAAAGCCTTTCCAATCTTACGCTTGTCACAATACGACCTCCATATCTTAGCATTCCTAAACCAAATACACACCTGAACAAAAAGTTCACTCATTCATATTAACTTGTTCATTTTAAACAAAAACTTTATTGTCTGCAAACGCAGGGGCGCAGGCTGCAATTAAAGCTACTGGTAAATACTCAGGTGTTTTTACACATAGTATTCGCATAAGCTAAAGATATTGTATTGTCTTCAGTCAACCGGATCATACCCTCCTTTCCCGAATGGATTACATCTGAACACCCGCCAAATCCCCATGATTAATCCCTTGAACGGCCCCTTTTTCCTTATCGCCTCGATCATATATTCGCTGCAAGTCGGAGTAAAACGGCATGTGCAGGGTAATAAGGGGGATATCAAAAGCTGATAGAGCTTGACCGGTACAATAAATAACTGGCCGATCCCCCTCCGAACATAAAAATAGATACAAACAATAATGTGCAATATTTTCACTATAAACCCCGTTCGCTCTATCTTATGATAAAAGGCGTAGTATATAATTAGTGGCCCTTTCCACTTGTTTTTCTGGCTTGCAGTAGGCGCCTACAGACGCCTCAGGAATTCCTGACGAACCAGCAGAATGGGACTGCCAGGGCGACCCGCCGGTCGCCCCTACAACTTGAAAAACTCTTAAAAATGCGGGTATCCGCGCCTTAGTTAAAAGCAATGAAAATGTTTATTTAATCATATTTCTGCTATAATGAAATATTTTAGCGTATAACTCACCTTATTAGCAAGGAGGCAGGTCATGAAGGCGATGGTGCTGACTGAAACAGGAAAGCCGCTTGAACGTCAGGAAGTCCCCAAACCACAGCCGGAGGGAAATGATGTACTCATCAAAATCGAAGCATGTGCCGTCTGCAGAACCGACTTGCATGTCGTCGACGGTGAATTGCCCGGCGTCAAGACACCGCTCATCCCCGGTCACGAGATCGTCGGTGTGATTGAAGAAACCGGCCCCAAAGTAACAAAATTCAGCAAAGGCGATAAGGTCGGGGTACCATGGCTGGGGCAAACCTGCATGGAATGTGAATTTTGCCTGGATGGCAGGGAGAACCTCTGCCGTTCGGCCGAATTTACCGGTTACACCATCAACGGCGGCTACGCGGATTATTGCAGGGCCGATTCACGCTTTATATTCCACATACCGGACAATTATCCCGGTGTGCAGGCGGCTCCGCTCCTGTGCGCGGGTTTAATTGGCTACCGTTCATTAGTCATGGCGGGCAGGGGAAAAGATATAGGATTTTATGGTTTCGGCGCTGCCGCTCATATTTTGATTCAAGTCGCCCGGTACCAAAAAAGACGCGTTTTTGCCTTTACCCGTCCAGGGGATGAGGAAAGCCAGGAGTTTGCTTATACACTGGGCGCTCAATGGGCGGGTGACAGCACAGCGTCCTCACCTCAGCCGCTGGATTCGGCGATCATATTCGCTCCGCTCGGACACCTTGTCCCGCTTGCACTGAAATCCGTAAAACCTGGCGGAAAAGTTATTTGCGCGGGCATCCATATGAGCGATATACCCACGTTCCCCTACCGGCTTTTATGGGAAGAAAGATGTATTAATTCCGTCGCCAATCTTACACGCCAAGACGGTGAAGAGTTCATGCAATTAGCCCCAAAAATCCCCATTGAGACCGAGGTGACCGAATATGAGCTCGAAGATGCCAATCGAGCGCTGGCTGACTTGAAAAACGGGCGTATCAACGGCGCGGCGGTTTTGAGTTGAACGCAACATACATTTAAGTTAAACTGGATACTTTGTGGAATGAGGCGTTTAGTTTTGGCCGTATCAACAGCAAATTGCTGATGTCGGGTAACACAGTCATTGCTCTCTGTAGCGTATACGGGCGCGACAGGGGCTTGGCCGAAAAAGTGCCACATAAGCTGTATAGTGATGCAAGGTGGCTGTCATTTGTAGAGCATGCGTCCCTGCATGCGCTTGGACAGGCAAGATGCCTGTCATACATTGCGCCTGCACCTTTTCGGCCACGCCCATAGGTCTCTCGGACCATGGGACCAACTACTAACAACTTGCGGTTAAGAATATGATTTTTTATTTTAGGAGAAAACGATGGACTGGGCGGCAATTTTTGATTGGGACGGAGTAATAGTCGATTCATCGGCATATCACGAGGCCGGCTGGGAAGCCCTGGCTGAAGAAGAAAACCGTGAACTGCCGGAAGACCACTTTAAAAGAGGTTTCGGCATGCGTAATCATACGATCATACCGGATATCCTCGGATGGACTGACGACCCTGATGAGATTGAAAGAATTCATAACCGGAAAGGCGAGCTGTACCGTGAATTAATCAGGAAAAGAGGTATCAATCCACTGCCGGGAGTGGTAGAATTTCTTAACACTTTACATTCAAACAGTATCCCTTGCGCTATCGCCTCTTCCACCGAAAGAAAAAATATCATCTGTGCCCTAGAAGTAATGGACATGAGCCACGAATTCGAGGCCATAGTGTCCGGTGAAGATGTGGAAAACGGTAAACCGGACCCCGAAGTTTTTCTCACCGCCGCCGATAAAATTAACGCCCCTCCCGAAAAATGTGTCGTTTTCGAAGACGCCCATGTCGGGATAGACGCCGGGAAGGCAGCAGGGATGGCTGTTATCGCCGTAACGACCACCCATGAGCCCCATACGCTGGGTAATGCGGATATCGTCGTTGACAGACTGGATGACATTTCCATGCAGCAAATATCCTGCATATCTCATAACCCGTAAGGCTCGGTGGCCGATCATGAACAATCCATAACGGCCGCCCAACCAACGACAACATTTAATATAACGGATTGAAAATCAATGTGTTAAGTATCATTTTGGAGACTTTCAAGATTTACAGTGTGTAACCAGCGAGGCATTAAACGGCGGTTTACCCTGCGGGCGCGTTCTCAGCGGCGCATCTGCGGCAAAAGTCTGCACTTGCAGTATACGAATACAACGGCGTTTGACATTTGCCACATATGCACCACTGAAAACGCGTGAAATATGCAGGATAGGTCGGATTTTGCAGTTTGACACTGCTGTAAAAGGAAATTCATAAAATGAGTGGAAAGATGAAAAAGAGTCTGCTGTTCTTTGCCGTCCTGCTGATTTCCCAGCAGTTGTCCGGTGCGGATTCACAGGGGGAGGCGAATCAGCTTGATAACCTGAATAACACTGATGCTCATCCTGCTTCGTCATTGTCATCGTGGTGGGACGACGCGTGGAATCACCGGCTGGTGATTGAAACAGCGCCCCAGCCCGCTGGACAGCCTTTCCAGGCCGCCAAAATATGTATCAGTGAATTCATGCACCTCAGCTCAAATCAGGGCGATGATATTCGGGTCATCGATGATAACGGCAGTAAAATAAACTTCAAACTTCAAAAAGAACCGGAAAGTGAAGATAAGCACTTCCTTTTTTTAGAACCAGACGAGAGCGATTATTATTATATTTACCTGGGGAATCCTGACGCGCCGGCTCCTGATATTGATTTTAAGCCGCAAGCTCGGCATGGACTCATGATGGAAACGTTCCGGCTGCCGCAACGCATTTACAGTGCTGCTGCTCTTGGCCCCATTATTGATTCAGAACTCGCGAGTTACGGGAAAGGACGCCGTAAAACTATCGATGACACACACAATCCCTTTGGCCGCAACCGCAATTTTCTGGCAGAGTACCGCGGTCTGCTGTACATCCCTGAAACAGGTTTATATTCATTGGCCGTCGAGGCGCGCGATGCCGCTCTTTTTAATCTGTATAGCAACGACGAAGTCATTCTTACCTGTTCGCATGATGTGGCGGTTACCAGTAAAAGCCGACAGCCCCTAAAAAATGTGAATCTTGATAAAGGCTGGTATAACATCGAATATTACCTGGCGGCCAATACGCCGCTCAATCTGGCTCGTCTGCTCTGGAGCCGCCCCTCAAGCAAGGGGTACAGTGTTGTCCCTCCCGAGGCTTTTCCTACCCACCTGCCGGCTTATATCATCGCTTTGGAAGGTGTTGACCGCGATTTAAACCCCTTTTTCCACATCAAACACCTCTATGATGTGGAACTCGGCCCGGAGAACATAACCTTCAGTCGATTCAAAATCCAAACAGGCGATTATATTATGCCGGACGGCGAGAGCGAGCTCGATTATGAATGGGCTATCGATGGGCAGTTGAAGGTATTTAATGAAGAAGCTTTCATTTTCGATTTCCCCTTTAATCATCCGGAGCATGACGATTTCATCGACAAACTCGACATTTCGCTGAAGTTAACGAATGAGAACAGCCGTTCCGCTGCGATATCCCGCCCCCTGCGACGCGCCCACAACATTGAGACTGCCGCAATGGATTTTGATATGGAAGTGGAATTGCCGGTCGGCTTGCCGATTGATTTCAGGAAAAACGCACTCGATTTCACGTTGTATTTCAGAAATAACAGCAGTATCGAACGCCCTTTCGTTTTGTCAGCGGGATTTGAAAATGATGGAACGGAATCAAGAAAAAAGGAACTCGGAACTTTAAGTGCCGCTGAAAGATGGCAGATTTACAGCGATACGCTGCAACTGCCCGAAGAAAATTCGCAGCTGAACTTCGAGGTGAAAATGCACGATTGGCCGGTCAAAAATATTCAATATGTTCTTATGCGCACGGACGGCAAGCTTGAGGGATTAAGGCTAAACTCGAAAACCCGGCTGGTCGATAGAGACGAGACACCTGTTTTACTTGCCTTGACCGGTTTAAGACATGTGGATACAGCAAAGCCCAGGCATTACTCTTCCAACGGAAAAGTCAACGTCGTTATCATGGATTCGCTGAAAAAGCATTCACTGGGTGCAGTGGAGGGAGATTATGCAGATTTGCTCCAATCAGCTCTTGAGAAACGTTACAGTCCACTTGAATTCAACATTTTACGTATCGAGGATAAACCGAAATCTCCGGCCTCCAGGTTGATTGAAATTATCGACATATTGGATAAAGACAAGCCGAATATACTCGTGTTGAAAGGGTTGCTCTGCCCGGGCAGGAAGCATGCCCAACCGGACGAGTTTGAGGGGTATCTCGAAGCGGTTATAGAGCAGGTATTAGCACAGTCGAATTCCGTCTTAATGCTCACCACACCTCCCCCTCTGCCGATGATCCCCTACCGTAGCCGCACCTGGGCACATATCATCAAAAAGACAGGATTCCAACGCGGCCTGGCGGTTGCCGATTTTTATTCACGGTTCATGTTGAACGAGAATCGGCATAACCTTTTTTCCGCCGGTGAAAATGATAACGACAATGGCCATAAATTACTGAACGAAAAAGCACACGAACTGATGGCAGCGGAGATTTTGAGCGCTATTCGAAGAAATATGAATAGAGAGCTATTTCATGAAGCCAAAAAGGCTTCGCTGCCGGGAGGTAGATGATATGTCCAAAATTATATTTTTAGGAACGGCGTGCGGCCGCCCTACGGCCCAGCGTTTTAACTCAAGCACGGCTATACAGCTTAACGGAGAACTCGTTCTGATTGATGCCGGTGCACCATGCACCGCACTTCTGAAAAAACAAGGACTCAGTCCCGGTGATATTACTAATATATTCATAACACATCTGCATTCGGACCATGTTTACGGCCTGCCGATGCTGCTAAGGGAAATCGTTAAATCGAGAAGAAACGGTGAATCCGAAATGGATGCCGAACTCGGTGTTGACCTCTTCATACCTGACGAGGCTAATCCGGCGATAATGACCGCAGTTGATATACTCAGCGGTGGAAACCGCTCCGGCTCACTAAAAGAATATGTCAGGCTGCATTCACTTTCGGATAAAGCGTCAGTTAAAAGAGAGAACTTTACCGTCACCCCACACTATAACAGGAATGATGATTTTGAAAGCTACGCCTTCTTCACAGAGGCGGCAGAACACAGGATATTATTCACCGGTGACCTGCCGGGCAATTTTGACGTTATCGCCCCCCTACTGAAAGACCTCGACATATTGGTTGCCGAGGCCGCGCATCTTGATTTCCCTGCTTATTCAATGCTGAACAACAAATCCATAAACAAGATAATCATCTCTCACATACGCTGGATCTATCACACTAAAGAACACGAACTGATTCAGCAGTTGGAAAAACAAATGCCCGATATGGATATTGTATTGGCTTATGATGGTATGGAAGTTGAGCTTTA
>PUNP01000461.1 GCA_003551785.1 Candidatus Brocadiaceae bacterium
CGGTAATCTTCGGCTCTTGGGGTGTCGGGATACATCATTGCGATTCGCAACAGCAATATACCGTTCCAGAGATTGTTTTCAGGGTGATTATGCTCCGTCAGTCCGGCCTTGACCGTTCCGGGTTCGGAAGCATCCCCGCGGTAGTACTCGTCAACGAGCCAATTACATTCGGATAACAATACTTTTTTAAGCTGTTCATGGTCCTTTTCCGTCATAACCTCCCAAAGTTCATCGACGGCATGCATCATTCTTTCTATTCCCAGGGCGCTTATCCAGGTATGTCCCCAGGATTCGCCGTCCGTGCAATGGAAATCGCCTTCGATATGGCTTGCCAAAGAGAACCTCAGCAGCTTTAAAGCGTGTTCTATAATGACGTTTTTATCCATGCCTGCGTTATCTTCGTCCAGAAGGGGGTCAGTACCGACGACGGCGAAGGCGGCCAGCGCCTTCTGATTTGTCTGAACTCCCCATGCGTTATAGCCGCTGCCATAGCATTGCAGGTCGGGACGTTCAGGTGGGGTATAGATGTCTTTTAATGCAGAATTGAGCCAGGGTTCAAGGAGTCTCAGGTAATTTTCTCGTAATGAATTCACATTAAACCTCGGAATAAAAATGGAGCTTAGCTGCGAAAGTACAATGATTTTACGTTGAATTTATGTTATCATTATATGCTGATTAAAATAGCTGTTGCAACTTACTTTTGTTTTTTAGCCGGTCTTCGGGTGATTTTACAGTGAATTTAAGGGTTTCATTTATAAAGAAGGTGTTGCGGGAAAACGGGTTGGCGCCGAACGTAGATTTAGGGCAGAATTTTCTCATTTCCCCGAGAATATTCAACATTTTAATGCGCAGAGCCAGGATCAGGGAGACGGACGTCGTTTTGGAAATAGGGGCCGGGCTGGGCAGGTTGACAGAGCTCTTAGCCGAAAGTGCCGAAGCCGTAGCAGCGGTAGAGATCGACAGAGGGTTATTTAATCTTTTGGATAAAAGGTTGGGGCACAAGGCGAATATCAGGCTGTTTCATGGTGATTTTCTACGCAGCAAGCATCTGATTGAGCCAAATCTGACTTCAATAGTTGCCGGGTTGGCGGACGGGAAAAAAATAAAAGTTGTCGCCAACCTTCCGTATCAGATCAGTTCGCCGGCGATAATAAACCTTCTTGAATGGGAGATACCGCTTGATGCGATGTATGTGATGGTTCAAAGAGAGGTTGCAGAGAGATTGGCTGCGGGGCCGGGAGTGCGCCAATACGGCCCGCTTTCCGTTTTTGCACAATATTGGGCTGATGTAGGTGTTTTTGCTCAGGTTGCTCCTTCTGATTTTTGGCCGCAGCCGGATGTCTCTTCCTCACTTGTCGCTTTGACGTGCCGGCCGCCGGCCGTCGAGGCTAAAGATTATTCCGTTTTCAGTAATCTCGTCAACCTCTTATTTCAGAATCGGCGCAAGATGCTGCGAAAGGCGCTTAAAATAGGATTTGATTCTCAATTCGCCTCTGAAATAATGGGCAAATCAGGTATGGACGGGCGTTTGCGCGCAGGCAATCTCCGTGTGGACGAAATAGTTTCACTGGCTAATGAAATGGCGGTCTGAGGTTTCAGGTATCATAACGGCTTGCCGTTTTGATCAATCCTTCCCCCCCTGGCTCTGCGTTCAAAGAATTTTACGGTTGCCCCGGCCAGCCCGTTTCAGGATAATAGTTTTTAAGTCCCGTAAAGTCACTTAAATTCGGATAATATAAGGGCAGCTCATTGCTTCCTCCCTCTACTTCAGACGCAAGATGCAGAAGCGCCAGGGGCAATGAATTGCCGATTCGTGCGAAGCATCCCAAATCCTGCCCGGTGAAGCTGTTTTGTGATATGCCACTGCCGCAGTCGTAGAAAAACCCGTTTCTGAAATATGTATCCATAAGAGAAAGGCCCCAGTGCGCAGCGACGTCCACAAGTTCACGGCGCTTGTCAGCCCGTGCCAGTTCCAGCCAGCCCATCAGAATTGCGATATCCTCCTCGTTTTCCTTCCGGTAAATATCTGCTGTTTCCGGAGAAAATTCCTGTGACAGCTGCGGAACCTTTTTGTCCACAGAGTAACCGTTTTCATTGCGTTCCACGGCCCAACCCAGCCCCAGTGCCTGGTCCAGTGCAACATCCAGCAGCTGGGAGTCGCCTGTCAGCCGGTATCCTTTGGCAAAGGTCAGAAACATCAGGCCGTTGGCGGGGAGGGGGGTTAGATTGGCTGCGTTCAGGTAGCCCGCTCCCGCGACGCAGTCATCAGGTGTGATGCGGCGACCGTCATTACAACAGGGCAAAAAACAGTGGGTGCCGAAGTCATATGCATGACGTGACAGAGCACGCAGGTCACGGTGAGCGAAATCAAGAAATTCTTCTCCCTTCTTCTCTCCGATCTCTTCAGCAAGATTGAGCAGGGTCAGAGCGACCTTCCCATAGCGTCTCAGAATAACATTGCTATCTATAACCGTTGTTTCATTGATGGATTGATCCCGGTTCAGTGAAGGTTTGAAGGAGGCGCTCACTCTGCAGGGATTGCGATAATTGAACTGATAACCGCCAAGCAGAGTCTCGGGGTGGCGAATATGACCGTAGCGTTCAAGCAGTCGGAGGGACCATCTCAAAGGTGCCGCCTTTCCGGATAATGAACCCAGCATAGCGCCGGCATAGATCAGGTCGCCGGCGGTGGTTATAAACGTGAGATACTCGTTTTCAACGAATGGCACGGGCCCGCCTTCGAAACGATATTGTTCCCAGAAACCGTCCGTTCCGGCTTTGAGCCGGGTACCACCATATCCCCCGTGACGGTTGAACAGCAGTCTCGACCAATCATGCACATGCCGTTCCCATATAGCCTCGATTAAAAAACTGGTTCGGGGAGCATCAACACTGTAAAGCATATTGTAATCGGGGAAAATGCATTTCATCTCGTGGCATCCAACCACAGGTTCAGTTTTTTTCAGATCGAAGGTGCTGTGCCCTCCCCAATACAACAGCCCGCTTGTTGGGTCCTGCAGAAGATGCAAAGCACAGGAGACCCATTCCTCGGCCGCACTCCGATAACGTTGTTTCCCTGTGAAATTAGCCAGAGCCTGCAAAGCGCGCAAAAATCCCTGCTGCACCGCAAAATTGGAGATAATGCGCATAGCTCCCTTCTTTTTCCCAAAACGGGAGTTCAGGATCTCCTCCCACTGACCTGGGCGGCCGGTCGAGGGATTATAAAAATCGACCAAAAGCGCCGTATTGCTGCGTCCGTAACGATCCCCGCATTCGTTCAGTACATTATTAACGTAAATATCAACTGTTTCCGAGAATGTATTGTCTGCATTCATATTTTTTATTGGCCTGAGAAGCCCCCAAAGGGCATTTGAAAAAGACTTCGTTACTGATAAACGCTTTTTTTCGACAGGGTATTTTTACAGAAAAGAGAGTTTACATGATAAAGAAGTTTACCACAAACAAGACAAAAGCTCAAAAGGGAAGGGTAAGAAAACAAACCGGCGCGGCGCTAAACCCGGCCATAAAGGCAACGGGAGGAATATACCGAAGGACCTGCCCAAAAGAGATGAAACCATCGATATGCCCGACGATGAGAAGTTCTGCCCCCACTGCGGCCTGCCCTATGAGGACCTCGGCTCCGAAGAGTGTTCCCATGAGGTTGGCGTGGAAAAGGAGTATTACGTCAAGGTGAAAGGTAAACTGCGGGTGGCTGGCAGGAGCGCCCCCGCCGGTTTTGGGGATAAATCCGCCCCCGACCAGGCGGCCTGTCCGGTCTCAGCACGGCGCCCCGAGGCCAGGCAGGCCACATAATAACCCGGGGGCTATCTATATATTTCCAGTACTTTTTTCGATTATTTTTTTGCGTCTTTGCGTGAATAGAACTCGGGTTATACGGCTTTTACGACAGGTCGGGATCGGGATCGCTATCGCTATCGGGATCGTCCTTTATGCTTTCTCGGATTGTTGGGTTGCATTCGCGTTCCCAGGGTTCACACCCCGGGCTGGTATGTAGTGTCCTTTCAGGACACGGCGGATATATCAATATTGTCCGTTTTTTTGACTTTGCAATGCACTGAGCCGTCAGGCGCCCCATTTTCAGAGCGCAGTCTCTGAAAATGCGTAGATAACTTACGCTATGTTGAGTGCCCATCACCACAAATGAAACCGGTCAGTTGGTACTGCAGGCTTTTTTTTACTCTTATTCGGACGAATCGAAAGCAATCAGCTCGATACCGCTGATGAGCGGCGGGAGCTCGGAGTTTTCAGTTCGCTGCAACTCTATCTCAACATTTGTCGTGCTCACATCGACAGTGAAATCACGCACGATGCCTCGCAGCGTTCCACCGCTCATCCGGACGATGTCCATATCGCTCAGAACCACCTCCCGGACGCTGATCTTCGAACTTATAGGGATCGGAAGTGACGGTCAGGTGGTCACCGTGGACACTGATATGGCCCCAATCGAGGACATCATCTTTATTGTCCATACCGCCGGGAATATCGTACACTGCACGAGTTTCACCGGTCACAGCATCCATTCGATGCACTTGTCCTTTGTATCGCAGGTAAACGCTGTCTGGCAGGGTGACAAAGGGACTGCCGATGTAGCTCGTGCCGGGAAGATTGGCTGTCGTGTCAAAAAAACTTCCGATATCGGGGAAATCGCGTTCCCATAGCTCCCTGCCGGTGAAAACACAGCGTGCGGCGATGGTGTTCACGCCCAGAAACACCTGGCGTCCTCCGGCTACCTGGGGGCGGGGGCCGCGGCTGTGTTTGCCAAGAATGTTGTGATTGGTGGGGCCACCGAACCACAGCACTCCGAGCGGCAGTCTGACCCGATCGTCCTGCGACAGCAATGTATTGGCCTCGTCATGGTGCTGGTGCGTCCACTGCCCCGCCCCCTTGAGGGGGCCGCCGCGCTCGGCCAGAATGTGAGCTTCATTCTTTTGTACCGAAACCTGATCCACCTCCGCAGCCACGGGCGAATAAGAAACATCGAAATCCAGTTTTCCTCTGTCGTCGCGTTGAGGACGCCAGGCGCGTTTCGGCTCAGGAAGCTCCCGCACCCATCGGAGGTGGAGTTCTTCAGGGATGTTATGGGGGATGGTTGCGCACCGTTCGGCACTGTAACGCCACATCGGCCAGTCGTATGCCTCTGTAGGCAGTTCCTCCCCTATCAGTTCCATAGCATCGACAGATGCCAGGCGCAGTGAACGCACCCCCCAGGGCAATGAGGCCCGTCTCAAAATATCTATCAATTCGTCTTCCGGCTCTTTTTGCAACCGTATCAGCAACTCTGGTACGGATTGTTTGCCTATAGCTGTTAACGCTTCTACCGCCTTGAGGCGAACTTGCGTTAACCCGGCATTCACAAGATAAGGTATCGCATCGGCGGCCTCCGGTCCCTTTGCGCTCATAGCGTCGACGGCTTCGAGCTGCTGACCGGCATCTCCCGTTTTTAAAATATCGATTAAAGCGGGAAGAGCACGCCCTTTTCCGTTACAGGCATATCCGAAATCGCTTTGACAAGCGTGATCCGATCAAGAAGGTGGTCATGAACCCTACGTAGATTTTCGGCGGCATCTTCCGACTGTATTTTTTTCAAAGCCGAGGCAACGGCTGCCTCGGCCGACTGACCGCTCGTGTGAAGTGTTTCGACGGCCGTTTTGACAAAAAGTACATCGCTGTGATCCCAATTTTCAACTGCCTCAAAAGTCCGAATAAGTGCATCCACCAGCGGCTCCGCGGCACAGAGTTCCAGCCCACTCAGTCCCCTGGCAGCTGTCAGACGAACCGCTCCCTTCTCATCATGGAGAAGCTGTATCAGTTCCGCGAGTGCTTCATCCACCAGCCCCGCCTCTTGTAAAGTATGAACGGCGTGGTTGGCTGTGATGGGATTCTCATGTCCTGTCGCATGTGCCAGTTGAGTCAGGGCTTCTGGCGCTTTCCCGCTTTCGCGGATGACTAACAGCAGTTCCCGCACCAGAGGCGGCTCTTCCCGGTTCTCCAGAATTTCGATCAAAACCGGCATTGCCTCATATGAAGCCGGCGGGCCGATAGCCCGAAGCAGGGAAGCCGCGGCCTTCAGTTCCTCAGCCGGGCGTCCAATTTCCTTCAAGAGTGATTCAAGTGTCGGAGCGACCATCGGAGAGACATTAACGGCCTGTTCATGCATGGCAAGGGTAACCAATCCCTGTTTTATCCTTGAAAGCTTAAGGGGATCTTTCCAATCTTTGTGGTTAACGATATAATCCTCTATCATATCGTAAACTTGCTCACGGGACGTATCATCACCAATTTCAGTTACTGCTGCCGCACTGACATCAGGGTCGGGATGCGCCAGATTTTCTATTATCTCCGGGATATCAGCTTGGCCCGTTGAAGCAACCGACGTAAATGCGAACAGAAACACCACACCTCTCATCCAATGTCCGATGTTTTTTTTCAAGTTCATATAACTTACCTCCTTGGGGCGTGGCCGAAAAGGTGCAAAATGAGAAATATAGTAACACAAGATTCATAGTATAGCACGCATCCCTGCGTGCGCCCTGGACAGGCAAGATGCCTGTCATACATTCCGCCTGCACCTTTCCGGCCACGCTTCTAGTGGCGTGGCCGAAAAGGCAATAATGGGCAAATGCCGCAGCTTTAAGTGCAACCGCGCCCCTTGCGGGGCGCATTTATCTTTGTATCTTTTATTACCCCTGGTTAAAACCAGGGGCTACCTAACCTCGCCCCGCTGGGGCGAAAGCAGCGACCTTGCCCCGGACGGGGCAAAGTACGGTAG
>PUNP01000760.1 GCA_003551785.1 Candidatus Brocadiaceae bacterium
GACAACGACCTGTTAGTAATGGGCAATTATCGTAATGGGTTGTTTAGAAATTGGTTCAAAAGCAAGATGGAAAGTGAGGTGGCCCTTTCGCCCAGCCTGCCTGTACTGCTGGCCAGGTGAACGTAAGTATTCAGATACTGATGCCAATTCCCCCATCGTGCCATTTCGGGGGCTGCGTTTTGACACATTTTATTCTTGATGTTAGAATTAGGATGTTTACGCTTTTCTCGGTGAGTAAAAAAATGCTGGAGTTGAAACGGGATATACTGAGCAGTGTAAAAGATCAAAATTGATTATGAGGGTGGATATTACTGCAAATGAGCAACGTTGCCCCGGTCCGCCGTGAGTATCCTTGGCGAATAGTCCTGGTTATGCCCGCTGTAGCTAATAATCATCATTCCACCGGCACAGGGCACGGTGGTGATGCCACGTGATTTATTGAGGACTTACCAGAAGAGCATATATATTTTTTAAGACCCGGCTTTCTTTATACCATTTCATAACTCAACGATTGAAAACGCGTTAAATATGCAGGACATACCCTCGTCTTTCATCAGCAAAAATGAAGGAGATCTATATTTTTCAGCCTTTGAAATATTAATTCGGCACTCTCCGGTCTCTGTTCAGGATTCTTTTCCAGACAGCTCATCACAAGTTCTTCAAGTTGTTCGCAATCTTTTACTCTCCACTCCTCTTTCGAGGGCGCAGGTGGGTTATAATTCAGCACGCGGGTCATACGCTCTTCCTTCGATCTGCCGTAAAACAGTTTTTTTCCGGTAAGGCATTCATACATCAGCACGCCGAAAGCAAAGATATCGACTTTAGTAGTAGCATTTCTTTTGCGAATCATCTCCGGCGCCATATAGCTCGGCGTTCCCATGCGGCCCTGAAGCACTTTGGAGCCAACAGGCATTGTCAGCCCCAGGTCGATCAGTTTCAGTCCTTTTTCGCCAATCATCACATTGTCGGCGGCCAGGTCAAGGTGCACCAGTTTTTTGGAATGCAGGTAGGTCAACACCTCGGCGATATCGCAGAAAATATCTATCAGCCTTTCTTGATTGAGCGGGGCAGAATCCCGATATCCATAAATAGACCAATCAAGCGACGCGCCGTCGAAAAGCTCCATGGAAATCCAGTATTTTTTGCCGGTTCCGTAATCGAACCCGCGTATTATTTTCGGGTGATTAAGATGCATCAGCAGCTCACCTTCCCACATCGTCGTTTGATCCCTGTCAAGTTTATCACTGATTTTTTTCCCGCTTTCCTTGAGTATCTTCAGTGCGAGACGCCCGTTGGTGCGTCGGTCTGTTGCTTCGTATATATTGGACAGGGAAGTCGAAGCAATTTTTCTTTTCAATAAGTATTTACGGCTGTAAGTATTTTTAGAAAAAAGAGACATTACGCTCATAATCACGAAACCCGAAAAAAAAATAATTATAAATATAAATATAAATCAAGACAACATTTCAGTCTATAATGAAAATAAGAGGTGGATGATTATCACCTCACCTCTACTTTAAGGCTCTTCGCTGTTTAACTACATTGTTATCTCATGCATTCACAACACTCAACGATGTCACGGCGCCCGGCGTTCACCGGCAGATATCCAGTGAACACCGAAGCTTTTACCACCGCTTTGAAACGGCACGGTGGTGATACCGTGCTTTTCCCTGAGTGCTTACGTTAACTGAGCACCCTTGTAAAGATAGCAAAAAGCATGCCATATATGGGGATTCTTGTGAGGTAGGCGGCTAAAGCAACTCCAGACCGAGTACAATCTAATTTACCTGAGGAAAACTTGCTTGAATGTGCCGCAAGGATGCAATAATTGCGCTATTCAGGCCGCGCAGTGTGCAATATGTGCACTGTGGTGGGTGTGTTACATCGACGAAACATCCCGGTTCTCACGTCTCGTCAATTTCATACGACTTCAGCTTGTAAAAAAGCGATCGTCTGCTTATTCCCAGTTCTCTGGCAGCTGCGGCTCTGTTTCCTCCGCTCCTTTCCAGTGCCGCCCGTATCATATAATATTCCATCTGTTTGATAGTTTTAGGTTCAGAAGTGAGCCCATCCGTTTCTTTACCTTTTCCGGCACGCACATAAGAGGGAAGATGCTTGTTCAGAATAAGTCGATCGGTGCACAGTATGAAGCAATGTTCTATGATATTCTCGAGTTCACGAACGTTGCCCGGATAATCATAAGTCATGAAAGCCGCCAGAACATTGCTGTGCACACCGGAGATGTTTTTACCTTTCAGATTGTTATATTTATCGATAAAATGTTCAATCAGCAGAGGTATATCTTCTTTTCTTTTTCTGAGTGGAGGCAGAACGATACGCATGACATTTATCCGATAAAAAAGGTCGTCACGAAACTCCTGATTACCCACAAGTTCATCCATGTTTTTATTAGTTGCGGCCACAAGGCGTACATTGGATTTCATGGTTTCAAGACTGCCCAGGGGTTCATAAGTGCCATCCTGGAGCACCTGAAGCAGTTTCACCTGGAGCGGGGGCGAGATGTCTCCGATTTCATCGAGAAAAATGGTACCACCGTCCGCAAGGGTAAAGCGTCCGGGTTTGTCCTTTTTAGCGTCAGTAAACGCGCCGGCCCGATGGCCGAAGAGTTCGGACTCCAGAAGGTTGTCGGGAAGTGCGCCGCAATTGACTTTGACAAATGGCCGGCCGGCCCGGGGGCTGCGGTTATGTATTGCTCGGGCAAAAAGCTCTTTTCCTGTACCGCTTTCCCCTTCAATCAGTATATTCGATTCACTTTCGGCAACAGCCGGAAGTATCTCAAAGAGGTCCTGGATTACATTACTTTTACTGACAATATTTTCGAAAGAGAAAGTGCCTTTAATCTCCTGAAGCAGTGTTTTTCGCTCCATCAGAGCGTTGATAGTGTACCGTGCTTTCAAAAGCACATCGGCCAGCACTTTCAGCAGGGAAATATCGTTTTCGCTCCAGCGCCTTTTACCTTTCACGGAATCGAAACCGAGCACTCCTGTGAGGGATTCCTCCGACCCCACATTGATGGTAATCAAAGATTTTATCTTCTGCTTCAGAATATGCTGCTGGAATGTTTTTGCTTCGGACGGCATTTTGCTGGTATCATAGATTATAACGACCTTTCGGCTCATGAGTTGCTTTTTCCACCAGGGAACCTCAACCAGTTTTTTTCTCTGATAATACATTTTCTGGGGTTCGACACCTTCCGCACACCACTCGTGTGTGTTGCTCATAGAACGAGTGCCTTTATCGAACAGAAAGAGGCGTGCGCGGTCGACCTCAAAAAACTTCCCGACTTTCTCAAGCATTGTGTTTATTTTACCGTTAATATCTTTACTGCTTACCTCAATAAAATCAGAGGAGATTTCTGCCACAAGTTTTTCAAACTGACTCTGGTGCTGAAGTGCCAGCTGTGCCTGTTTCCTTTGTGAGATGTCCAGTAAAGTGCCGGCCATAATAAGAGGTTGACCGTCTTTGGTCCATTCATAAACGCGTCCGCGTTCGGCTACCCATATCCAGCTGCCATTTCTGTGCCGGATACGGTATTCGCAGGTAATGCGTGCAATCTTGCCTTCAAAATGCTTATCGGTCAGTTTTCTGCATTTGCTCAGATCGTCAGGATGTATTATTTTATCCAGTTCACCGACAGTGAATGGTTTAACTTCCTCGTGGGTATAGCCTGTTATTTCATAGAATTTATCATTATAATAGATCACGTCGGTTTGCACGTTCCACAGATACGTGACAGCATTGGTGCCCTCAAGAATTGCATGGAGGTTACGCTTTTCCCTGTCAAGAGCTTCACGCAGTTCCACGACTTCAGTCACATCCCTCCCAACTCCCTGGACTTCAATGGTCTCGCCGCTTTCATCCCAAATAGCAGTATCTTCCCAGTTCACCCATCTCCACCCGTCAACCGTCCTGACACGGTGCTCGAAACGGACCCTTTTTTTATGCTGGAGCTCACTCACCTTATCGAGAGTGTATTCTATATCGTCCGGATGCAAGAAATCCGTATAATCCCGGCCAATGATATCTTCTCTCTCCACCCCGAAGGCCATGCAGCATGCTTTGTTGGCAAAGGTGAATTTGTTCTGCAGATCGACAGATGCAAAAAGGTCCGTATGTGACTCCACGATGGCACGATACCGTTTCTCGCTGATAGTAAATTTCGATTCGGCCTCCCTAAGTGCCCTGGGAGGCTGCTGCTGGTTGCCATTAGAAAAATCCGTTCCCACACCGATCACCTGGGTAACTTCACCGTGCGAGTTGATCAGCGGGTAGTAGGTCCACCTGACCCAACACAGGCCTTCCCGGGTTATGGTTTGGTGTTCGGAAGAAACTACGGTTTTTTTCCGGATCACTTTTCTTATCTGTGATTCTACACATTGATGCTTCTGCTTCGGGACCAGGTCCAGGAAAGTTTTACGCCCGATGTCCTCCTGGGCGATGGAAAAAAACTTACGCAGTGCGGGATTGGCAAACTGAAGAGTTGTGCAGGGGAGGAATACACATATCATTTCCTTCTGAAGTGCCACTATCCAGGGAGCGTAATTGGGGTAATTTTTTTCATCTTTCATGGCTTTGCCGCTTGTGAAAAGCAGATTGATATTGGCATCACGCGTTTACCAAGCCGTAAACCACTACCCTACATGGGCATAATACACTAATACCGACCAAGCTCAACCTTAAAGATATTTGATCTCATATATACTAAATTATACAGCAAAAGCAATGGATTATCAAGTAAAAGCAGAAGAAAATAAAAAACAGGGGGAATATTACTGCATTATTATTTTTTATAAGACAGCGAAACCGTCCATAATATATATTTTTTTGCGGACAGTTGGGAAGAAAGAGTAAGAAGATAGATTTTATTCGATCTACGGATACGGCGATGGCTGAGAATCGCCACAGGTTTACTCCTGCAAAGTCGTAAAATGACCTGAATGATGAGAAGTGGGAGCTGAATAATAACCGAGCCCGATCAGGCGTCCAGCTTACCAACTCTGCGCTGATGCCTGCCAGCGTCGAACGGAGTGCTCAGCCACGTCTCCAATATTTCTTTTGCCACCTTTTCACTTATCGTGTCCTGTCCAAGGCACAAAATATTCGAATCGTTATGTCTGCGGGCGGTTTCCGCCATTTCAGGTGTAAAACATAATGTCGCACGCACGCCTTTGAACCGATTGGCTGTCATCGACATACCTATACCGGAAGCACATACCAAAACGCCCCTGTCAGCACCGCCTGATCCTACGGCTTTAGCAACCGGAATGGCATAATCGGGATAATCAACGGAATCTTTTACTTCCTCTGATACACCAACATCCCTGACTTCATGCCCTTTGTCTATGAGCATGTACTTTAACATATCTTTATACTCTTTTCCACGATGATCCGAACCTACCCATATCTTCATAATGTAAAATGAACCTCGAATGCATAACTTTTAATGTAATTGTGACAAAAAGGCCACAGCGCCGGCAAGGTAAAATACAGCATCCATAAGAAGCTCTCCTGATTCACCGGGCGGCAGTTTTTCCTTGTAATGGAGCATTAATATTAGAAAACAATACAAAGGTATAACAAGCATACCATATCAAGCGCTTAAAATCCACCCCATAGACGCCAAAACAATAAGAACTATGATTTGCAAAAGGGGAAGCAACAGCAGCAGCTTGATTGAAAAGATACTTCCATATGCTACAGTCAGCGTCTCCCGCCCCACTAACTGGTCCCCCTCGATATCACGCATGTCAGTAAACAACGTCCGCTGAAAAGCCAATAATGCTACCCAAAAAGCGAATAATATGAGTCCATAGACGTTTTTCCCGCTGCCGGCAATGTAAGGAATGAACACGGTGGTAACCGCCCAGGCCAAAGCGACGAAAAATTCTTTTGAACCGGCCACTCCCCCTACTTTTTTCAGACGCCGGCCATTAATCACTCCCGTATTAGGCAATGAATATAATATGCCGGCCAACGTACCGGCTAAAATTAAGGTGAAAGGGATTATACCGACGATGAAACCTAAAATTAATGCGCAAGCTGAAGCGATAACTGCTATTGATATGAGAATACCGGCGTATTTATTAAAAAACTCTCCCCGATCCGGCTCATTCAACAGCATTGCCTTTCGCTTGGTATACTGATGCAAAATATGTTGTGAAGAAATAAAGCAGAAAGCTAACGCCATGCATAAGCTTAATGACGCAGTATCCAGCCCCAGAAGCATAAATGCTGAGTAAGTGATGCCGGCCGCACCGCCACCTAAAAAAATATTTGTCCTGTTAGGTATATGCAATAATTTTTTCAGCAAAAGCTTTATCCTATGTGAACGCTCTTTTTCGCAACGATAGAGCTTATTCACAACGCGCTTGATCATCCAGTTAGGTGTTGAAGCTCCGGCGGTTATACCGATTTGGCGATATTGCAGAACATCCTCAACAGGCAGTTCAATGTCGGTCTCTACGTGAAAAACGGGCGTACCGGTATCGGAGCAAAGCTGGGCCAGCCTGCATGTATTGGCACTGTTATAACCGCCTACAACTATCATAGCATCTACTTCATTGGCAAGCTTCAACGCCTCACTCTGCCTATCTTGCGTCGCCCGGCAAATAGTATCAAAAACCTGACTTTCTCTGGATTTTTGCTTAATAATCTCGACTACACGAGAGAATAAAGAGTCGCTTTGGGTCGTTTGAGCTACGATAGCAGTCTTCTCCATTTCAGGCAATTCTTCAGCATCCTCTACGCCGCTCAC
>PUNP01000402.1 GCA_003551785.1 Candidatus Brocadiaceae bacterium
TAAGGGGAAAATACCGGCCGGAAAATGAAAAAGGACGTTTTAATATCGAAATAGAGGACTTCAACCTTACGCCGGATTTGGTGCGGCAATTACCGGAAAAGGGCCGCAGCCTGTGGGAAAAGCTGAGCCTTCAGGGGTTAATGTCAGTCGGCGTTTCGGTCGAAACTTCGGTGAAAGAGAATACGGAAATCGATGTCACTTATCAATTGGGGACTGAGCTTAAAAATGCAACCCTAAAATGGGACAGATTCCCCGTTCTGTTATCCTCAGTATCCGGAAATGTTTACATATCCAATGACTACATATTGGCTCCAAAGGTATACGGCATTGCTTGCGGAGGTAAAATCGAACTGTGGGGCGGACTTTCAGGACTTGAATCAGATGAAGATATACGGTATGATGGAACAGTGGATTTCCAACGGCTCGATTTGCGGAAACTGATAAGAGAGCTGACAGGAAGGGAGTTAGATGTTTCGGGAAAATTGCAGGGCGAGCTGGAAATAGCCGGCAGATTGGGCGACAAAGACGCTATAGAAGGCCAGGGGCAAATCTCGCTTTCAGAGGGCCGTATATGGAAGGTCCCGGTCTTTATGGGCTTGATTGATATTCTTCACCTTTCAAGACCTGGGGCTACAGGTAATTTTGACCGGGGATATGCTCAATATATTATTGAAGACGATGTTGTGCATGTGCAGCATTTTGAACTACGGAGTCCCGCGGCTGAATTGACCGGTTGGGGGAGTATAGATTTAGAAACCGAAGAGCTTGATTTGGAAATCGTTGCCGCGACCGTCGCCGAAGGTGGCGTACCCGTTATAAGCCCGGCTCTGAAGACATTATTAGCACCTGTACAAAGAGAACTGATAAGAATTCATATCACGGGGCCGGTCCGTGACCCAAACTATTCCTACACCGCTATCGGAAGACTTACAGGCCGAACTATCGACACTCTACATAATGTGATTACTTTCCCTTTCCGAATTTTCAGCAGTGATGAATAAAATCTAAAACAATACATGAAAAGTAAGAATATTGAAAAATTATATATTATCAATCCTTTCAGGGGAATCGCTTTTACCCTGCCGCTTGTGGGCACTTTATTGTTCATGGCCGGCATTGTATCTGTTTATAATGTTTTTTTTCAAACTGATGCCTATGTCTTACCGTCACTAAATATTTATGGCAGCGCGGAAGCAAATGATGATGTACAGTTTGTTATTGAAGATTTCGAGCGTGAACTGCAACCACAGGATGACGGTCATGCGTCCATTAAAGGTGCCAGAGCCACCTTAATGGAGGATGATGTTTACAAAATTGAGGACCCGCACGTTATTCTCAGGATAAAACAGCAAGTGGAAGATCCGGAAGAAGATGCGCAGGATGAAAAACGTGAAACGGAACTTGTGGAAGTGACTTTGACAGCTAAGAATGCAGAACTGGACAAAGATAACCAAACCATCAGGATGTCCGAATCAGTAGAAACTATAGGTCCGGACTTTGAAATATTCACCGAGAGTATCCGATACGATGCCCCGGAAGGTACCTTGTTGTCAAATGAAACCGTAGCGTTGAATCGGTATGAGTTCAATGAAGAGGGAGAAAAATGGAAGGTACTCAGTATTGTAGGTAACGGGATGGAAGCCGATCTGACATCGCAGAGAATCAAAATAGGAGGAGAATCCGTCACTACTATTAATCAGGTTTCACACGATTTTTTTGCTTCCGGTGAGGTGGAGAACAATGCGGGAGCCGATGAACTGCAAACTATACAAATTACTGCTGCTGGAACTATGACTTATTCGCACCTTCTGCAAGTAATTAATTATGATGATAATGTTCGCGTGTCGGCAAACAACAGAAAACTGAATTGCGATAACCTCGTCATTACTATCGAACAGCAAGAGGGGGAAGGCGACATTGTTGTACGCAGAATTGATGCTGAAGGCAATGTCGAGTTTGAGTTTGACGGTCAATTCGCGGAAGGGGATAAATTGGAATGGCGTAACTTCACCCAGCTCGGCAAACTACATGGAAGCCCAGCCGTATTGAAGACCGATGATGCCGTCATAAAGGGCGATGTCATGGATTTCTATCGCCTCAGCAGCCGGTTAAGAATTGATGGTTCCGGTGAGTTGATTTGGGCCGGCGAAATTAAAAATGGAGACAAAGATGTGGAGCAAGATGCCGCCATCACTCCTTTTTCCCCCCGACATGGAGTTCATATTACCTGGGAAGGCGGTATGGTTTTTAATGAAGGCAATAATGCACGGTTCGAGAAAAATGTCGTCGTAAAACAGGAGGAAGTCAAGATGCAATGCGGCGTATTAGAGTTAGAATTCGCCCCCGAGACAGGGCTTTTTGCCGCCATCGAAGCGCAGCAAAATGTCAAATATAAAAGAGATACTCAGAGTATTACCGCACATAACTTATCATGGTACGCAGAAAGTAATATTCTTAAGACCAGCGCTAAAGATGAGGAATTCGTCGTTTTTTTGGAACCCCCACAAATTTTAAAATCAAAAGAAATACATTACGATGTAGAGAATGATTTCCTGTATTGTCCGACAAAAGGCGAGCTAACTTTGAATAGTGAAATTTACGATGCAACTCCAGAGCAGACCCCTTTGTTAGAAATCAGCTGGAATGAAAGAATGGAGTGGCGGGGCGGTGAAGAAGCGTATTTCCAGGGGAGTGTCGAGTCCATACAGCCCGGTAGAAGTTTGAGTGCTGAAAACCTTAAAATCATATTTGATGAAGAGCGGAACCCCGCTAAAATTGTAGCTTCAGGTAATGCGGAATTAACAGTCGGTGAAGACTCTTTCTTAAATTTACCCATTGATGATGAGGAATATGCAGAGCCTGAAGGTGAAAATGCTAATGATAATGAATCCGAGTCACCTAATAACGATAAAAATCAAACATCCGGCGGTGAACAGGCCAGGTCGAGAAGAATCTGGCAATTGAAATCCGATGAAATTGTCGGTTATGTGAAAAAAGAAATTCTTAAATCAGAAATGCCCGGGGAATTAACGATTTTTAATGATACTGAGCATGAACAGACCGATGATAGAATCGTATGGAACGAATCAATGGAATTAAATATGGGCAAGCTACATGCCATATTTCGCGGTGATGTGCATGCCTTCCTTGAAGGTGCTTCCCTGAAATGTCAACAATTGCAAATAGATATTGATGAAAACAGGCAGCTGCGTTATCTGAATGCTTCAGGTAATGTGCGGTTCGACTCGAATGATGAAGCCGGATGGGAACTTGCTTCCGATAACGCTTCGGCAGTGTTTAATCCAAGAGGGCAACTGGACCACCTTATCGCACGCGGTCAGGTATCGGTTTCTGACGTTCGAAGCAGGCTCCGGGCGGAGCAAATGAGAATGTTCTTCTCTTCCGATGAGTCTACCGAAGATAGAATATTGAGCCGACTTACTGCCCGGGGGGATGTCAATATATGGTATGAAGATGATGAAGAGGAAATTTTTACTCAAGGAAGCCAGGTGGAATGGCAAAGGGATATAGATCAGTATGAAATTGTGGGGGAACCAGCCGCTATAAGACAAAATGCTGTCGAATTGGAGGCCGAATTAATTATAGTCAATCGACAGGACGGCGAAGTTTCCCTGCCTAAAGGCAGTTCACCCGCGGAAACCAGAATGAGAGAACGCTAACCCGCTTTTTGAAAAAAGCTTGGCAAAAACTTTACTATTCGATAAATCGATTCTTTATGGCGAAGGCAGCATGAATAATAAATTGAAAACAAAAATGGCTGTTCTGTTGTCTGGCAGTGGCAGAACCTTGCAGAATTTCATTGATCTCGCCAACGCCGGTAAACTTCAGACGGAAATAACAGGTGTCATCAGCAGCAATACTAAAGCTTACGGTCTTGAAAGAGCTAAAAATGCGGGCATCCCTACCCGGGTCATCAATACCGTTGAAACCGGCGGCATTGATTCCTTCAGTCAGAAAATAACAGCCCAGGTTGCTGATTGGGATGCCGATCTGGTGGCAATGGCCGGCTTTCTTTCGTTTTATAAAATCCCCCCTGAATGGGAAAATAAAGTGATGAATATCCACCCCGCACTTTTACCGGCTTTCGGGGGTAAAGGCTATTATGGCGATAAAGTTCATCAAGCTGTTATCGATTACGGCTGTAAAATTAGCGGGTGCACTGTCCATTTCGCCAATAATAAATATGACCATGGCCCAATAATATTACAGAAGCCCGTTCCGGTCAAATCTTCTGATGATGTACATTCACTGGCAGAAAGAGTGTTTGAAGCCGAACTGGAAATATACCCGAAAGCGATAAATCTCTTTTCAGAGAGGAGACTGGAAATCGACGGGAGGGTAGTCAAAATTATGTCATGATATTTTGAGATTGCTCGGGGCGCCATGCTGAGACCGGACAGGCCGTCTGGTCGGGGACGGATTTATCCCCTGAACCGGCGGGGTCGGATCTGCCTGCCACCCGCAGTTTACCTTTCACCTCATCGGTGAGTTTGTGGGGAAGGAATGATTCTATTTCGGTTTCGCCGGGAGCGGCCCCCCTTTTCTCGCATTCGCTGAAATAGTAATCAAGATAGGCGCCCGCGGCGAGATATCATTCATTTGACAGGTCTGCACGATGGAAAACATCGCTGCCGACAGCGGAACAAGTAATAGGCAAAACTGGTGATTATGCGGGGCAAAACTATTACCAGCTTGACGGGGCGGGATTATCAGGTTGGATCAATAAATATGGTGCGGATGGGGAGATTCGAACTCCCATGGGGTTTGTGCCCCACTAGGTCCTGAACCTAGCGCGTCTGCCTGTTCCGCCACATCCGCTTATACCATTAACCCGAACATTTCATAAACCAACGGCAACATTGTACATTAATCAGTGAGAAGAGTCAAACATACTGACTAATTCGATGGAAAGATAAAGGTGGAAAATTAGGTTAACCGGTAAAAAAACAACTCAAGAAATTTTACCTAATCTCTTGAGTTGTTTTGAAAAAATTATTACTTAACTATCAGAGAGAACTTCTTCTTTCTTTTCGCCACCTTCGCTTTCGCCCTCCCCCTCATCCTGATCCGCTCCTGAATCTGCCCCATCATCCGGCAGTTCATCAGCATTATCAGGAACACCGACCGGGCCGGGACCTTTTGCCTCATCGGTCTCCGAACCTTCAAGTGGAGGTTTTCTTTTACGGGTGGCCAAAAGCACTATCAACGCAACTACGACAACTACAACTAAAATAATCAACGCTGAAGTCATCACTGCCTCCTATAAATATGACGGCACATGCTGAACAGTGCTTACTGAAATTGCCGCCAACTTCCAGTAGACACTTTGGATAAACACCATAATACTATGAACTTATTATGTACTCTTTTTACATCAATGTCAAGCCCTTTATATGCGAAATGGCGTATTTTTTGACTTCAATATGCTATTGCCTTAAAATAAACGATGTTTTAGACCTATTTTTTTGAACCGGAAATTTATGAAAAAAAAGAAAAAAAATATTATGGCTGGTTGCCCTAACTGTAAAATGAAAGTACCTTACACGGGATTAAAGGATAACCCCTACTTCCCGTTCTGTTCCGAAAGGTGCAAACTGATCGACCTGGATATGTGGCTCATAGAAGAACATAAAATTGAATCTGACCTCAAAGATTATTATGAATAATTCTCTTACCGATACCCATGCCCACCTTGACCTGCCTGAGCTGGAAGATCATGTAGAACAGGTTTTGAAAAATGCCGCAGAAAGAGGCGTCAAACACGTCCTCTGCGTCGGCACAAGTATCGATTCCACCCATTCATGTATCAATCTGGCCGGTCAATTCAGCCCGTTGCGTGCAACAGCCGGTATCCACCCCAATTACTGCGCCGATGCCGGCGAAAGCGCGTTTGATGAGTTAGACCGCCTCGCTGGTAATCCCGCTTGCAGCGCTATAGGAGAGACCGGTATTGACTGTCATCATGATTTTTCCGATCTGGATATGCAAGAGGTATTTTTCCGTTATCACATCGAACTCGCCATGGAACTCCACAAGCCGCTCATTATCCACGCGCGTAAGGCCGATGAACGTATATTGAAAATACTTGATGAATACCCCCAGCCCGTCCGCGGCGTCCGCCATTGCTTCGACAGCTCCGCTCAAATCGCCAAAGAATACACCAACCGCGGCCTGCATATAGCTTTCGGCGGACTGATAACTAAAAACGGATTTAAAAAGCTGAAAAAAGCCGCGGCCACCGTCCCCGAACAAAAACTGCTGCTGGAAACCGATAGCCCGTTTATTACTCCAAAGCGTGCCAAAAAAGGACAAAATGAACCGGCCAACCTCGCTTACATTGCCGAAGCGATGGCTGAAATCCGTAATATCACAGTAGAAAAAGTTGCCAACATAACAACCAATAACGCGTTGGAACTCGGCTTGTTCTGAGATTAACTTTACATAGACATTGGCTTGTGATAAAATAACGGTGGTAATCCGTATAATACTTCACCCGGACGAGTCGGAATGTAGAAAGTGGAAAGTGGTGTCTCGTCCTGAAATAACGAATTAAATAGCAACGGCAAACGGGCTTGGGAACTGATGCACAGAGCTTAGGGCCAACGTCCTCAGCAACGCAGACTTTTACCAATATATTATAGAACTAGATCCCCTAACCCGCATCCTACTACCTAAGATTTTGTTTAATAACACGTACAGATTCCTAAATAAATTTACTTGCTGAATAAACAAGGATATTTTAAGTAA